>CANGJO010000064.1 GCA_947454285.1 Microbacteriaceae bacterium
CATGTCGCTGCGGATTGGATCGGTGTTGGCTCGCGACGAAGGTTGGCTTGCTGAACACATGTTGATCATGCGCATGATTAACCCAGAAGGCAAAAAGTTTCACTTCAGCGCTGCGTTCCCATCGGCTTGTGGAAAGACAAACTTGGCGATGTTGCAGCCAAGTATTCCTGGTTGGAAAGTTGAAACTCTTGGTGATGACATTGCGTGGATTGCGCAGGCTCCATCCGGCAAGCTTCGCGCGATTAACCCAGAGAACGGTTTCTTTGGTGTTGCACCTGGTACCAGCGTAAAGACCAACCCGGTTGCGATGGAACTTGTTGCCAAGCAAACAATTTTCACCAACGTTGCTCTGACACCAGACGGCGACGTTTGGTGGGAGGGTATGTCAAAGGAAGTTCCAGACGGTTTGATTAACTGGCGTGGAGAGTTGCATGACAAAAACTCTGGCAAGCCAGCGGCGCACCCGAACGGCCGCTTCACCTCGCCAGCACGCAACTGCCCAACTATCTCAAGCGATTGGGATGACCCAGAGGGCGTTGAACTAGACGCAATCATCTTTGGTGGCCGTCGTGCAAAAGATGTTCCGCTGGTTACTGAGGCTTCTTCATGGCAGCACGGTGTGTTCCTTGGCGCAACCATGGCCAGCGAGCAGACCGCAGCGGCTGAAGGCCCGGTTGGTGAAGTTCGTCGCGATCCGTTTGCGATGCTGCCTTTCACTGGCTACAACATGGCCGACTACTGGAAGCACTGGCTGAGCTTTGGTGAGCGCGAGGGCATCAAGCTGCCAAAGATTTTCCGTGTGAACTGGTTCTTGAAGAATGATGAGGGTCAGTTTGTTTGGCCTGGCTTCAGCGAGAACGCACGCGTACTTCGCTGGATGGCAGACCGCCTAGACGGCAAGGTTGAAGCCAATGAAACTGAGATTGGCAATTTGCCTAATCTGGCCGACCTTGGTGTCGACGAGCTAAGCCTTGACGAGGCAAGCAAGCAGCAGCTGTTGTCTTGGAACAAGGAAGCCGTGGTCAAGGACCTGGAGTCAATCCAGCGCTACCTTGACGCCTTTGGTGACCGCACTCCTAAGCAGTTGAAGCAAGAAGCCGAGACTCGTTTGGCATCGCTAAGCCCTATGTGGGAGCAGTCGCTAAGCACAGCGGAATCTTTGGTTCCGCTGATTGGTCGCTTATACCGCAGCAACGGAGTTTTGCTATCTGTTCACGGTCGTTCGCTAATTAATCGAACACCGATTCAGTTGATCAAGGCCATGAAGTACGCGCGTCACATTGATGGCCAGCCACTCGACATCAATCGTGCGGCTGCGCTGATTCGCCAGATTGACCGCATGGGTCTTGGTCCGGCTGAAATAGATGTTGCTCGCATGCTTGCAAAGCAAAGCGGTTCTGGAAAGCAGCTAAACGAATTCTTGCGTGAAGAGCTTGCGGATATTGTTCAACTTGTTTCGATCATTACTGAGACAGAGCGCGATGTTGTGCTTTACGGTTTTGGTCGCATTGGTCGTCTAGTTGCACGAACTCTAATCGCACACGATGGTGACCGCCGCGGATTGAAGTTGCGTGCAATTGTGGTGCGCAAGGGGGCTGAAGATGACTTGGCAAAGCGTGCCGGATTGCTTCGCCGTGATTCTGTGCACGGAATGTTCGAGGGAACCATCTCAATCGACGACGAGCGGAATTCCATAATTGCCAACGGAAATGAAATTCGAGTTATCTACTCTGACGACCCAGCCAAAGTTGATTACCCAAGTTACGGCATCAACGATGCACTGCTGATTGATAACACCGGTAAGTGGCGCGATGAGGTGGCACTAAGCGAGCACCTAAAGAACAAGGGAATCGCAAAAGTGTTGTTGACTGCTCCTGGTAAGGGTGACCTGCCGAACGTGGTCTACGGAGTGAATCACGATGTGATAACTGCCGATACAAAGATCGTGACCGCTGCGTCATGTACTACCAACGCAATCGTTCCGGCGCTGAAGGTGCTGAACGATGCGTTTGGTGTGAAGCACGGTCACGTAGAGACAGTGCACTCCTTCACCAATGACCAGAACCTGATTGATAACTACCACAAGGGTGACCGCCGGGGTCGCTCGGCAGTTTTGAACATGGTGATCACTGAGACCGGTGCAGCAAAAGCTGTTGCGAAGGCGCTACCAGTTCTTGCCGGCAAGCTGACCGGCAACGCAATTCGCGTGCCTACCCCGGATGTATCGATGGCGATTTTGAATCTGGACTTTGATCGTGAAGTTACTCGAGACGAAATCAATGCGGTGCTTCGCAAGGCCTCGCAGAACCCAGAGACTCGTAATCAGGTTGATTACATTGAGTCGCCAGAAGTTGTTTCAACTGACTTCGTGGGATCTAACCGTGCTGGAATCGTTGATGGTCTGGCAACTGTTGGCGAGGGCACTCACGGTGTGGTTTACGTCTGGTACGACAACGAGAATGGCTACTCACACCAGGTAACTCGTGTTGCAGCCGAGATGATGTTAGAGAAGCGTCCGGTTTACCCGCGCTAGCTGGGAAACGATTTCAGATATTTGACTTCGCGGCCTGCCAAGTTAAGAAGCCACCATCTAGGTTTCTTACCTTGGCGCCGTGAGCTTTGAGGATTTGGGTTGCAATGTGCCCACGTTGCCCAACCTGACAATAGACAACTACGTCTTCCAGCTGAATTTCATCAAGCCGGTCACGCAATTCTTCAACGGGAATATTCACGGTTCCAGGAATATTGGCAATCCCGTGCTCTCCGCCTGATCGAACATCAACCACCTGGGCACCGTTTGCTCGAGCCGCTTCAAGCTGATGCCATTGGATTGTCGGCGTGGTGCCGTTAAAGACGTTGTTTCCAACGTAGCCAGCAATGTTTATTGCATCTTTGGCCGAACCAAACTGTGGGGCATACGCGAGCTCAAGATCCATTAGGTCGTCGATAAATAATCCGCCATGCATTGCAGTTGCAATTACGTCTATACGTTTATCGACGCCGTCTTCACCATTAGCCTGTGCGCCAAGAATCTTTCCGGTCGTTGGGTCAAAAAGCACTTTCATTGATAGGCGTTTGGCACCCGGGTAGTAGCCCGCGTGATTGTTTGGGTGAATATGAATTATTTGGTGAGCAATTCCAGCCTTGGCCGCTGCGCGCTCACTTAGTCCAGCAATGCCCACCGCGAAACCAAATGCGCCAAGAATTACCGTGCCGGTTGCCCCGTGAGCTTTTACGTTACGACCAGCAATTACATCGGCAATCAGTCTGCCGTGACGGTTGGCTAGGTTGGCCAGCGGGATTAGTGAGTTGTTACCAGTGAGCTCACCTTGTTTTTCAACGGCGTCGCCTGCGGCAAAAATATTTTCATCACTGGTTCGCTGTTGTTCGTCTACCCAAAGACCACCGGTTGTTCCAATTCTTAATCCAGCAGCTTTTGCTACTGCGTTATCTGGTTCAACGCCTGCTGCGGTAAAGATTAGACCGGCATCAATTTTGCGACCATCTTTAAGAATTACGTGGTCTTTTGTTATGTGATCTGCTTCCGCGTTGAGGAGGATTTGTACTCCATGCTTTTCGAGTGTTGCCTGCAGAGGCTGAACAATCTCTGGGTCAAACTGACTAAGAATGCTATTGCTGCGCTGAATAATGGTCACCGGGATTTCAAGGTGGCGAATATTCTCGGCGAGTTCAATGCCAATAAACCCAGCACCAAGAATTGCCACGGTCTTATTTTGCACTGCGTTCAGAGCTTCTTTTACCGCATCGGCATCGGTCACGTTGCGCAACCAGAGTGCGCGCTCGATACCTGGAATATCCAGTTTGCGAGGGCGGGCACCGGTTGCAATCACTAGCTTGTCGTACGAGTCTTCGTGAACTGAACCGGTTTCAAGATTCTTTATTGTCACGGTCTTTGAGGGCCGATTTATAGCGGTAACCATGTGTTTGGTTTTGGCTTTGATTCGGAATCGGTTCCAAAGGGCAGTAGGTGTTTGCAACAAAAGGTGATCGCGATTTGATATCACGTCACTAACAAAATATGGAAGACCGCAGTTGGCATAACTAACATGCTCACTCATTTCGTAAACTGTAATTTCTGCCTGTTCATCTAAGCGGCGCAGGCGAGCGGCAGTAGACATACCGGCGGCCACGCCACCAATGATTACAACTTTCATGCTTAGGCCAATGACATGAAGGCTTTTTCCAGCGCCTCACGATTTTTGATGCCCTTGGCGTCTGAGCCACAGTGCTGCATACCAGTAGAGATGATTGTGAAGCCGGCACGGGTAAGCGCGGTATTTGCTGCCGCAAGTTGAGTTAGCAACTCAGTGCAATCGCGGCCCTCATCCAGCATTTTCACGATGCCAGCAATTTGACCCTGCACTCGTACCAAACGATTTCTTGCAGCTTTTAGTTCTTCCGGTTGAATCTTCATGGAAATTACTATACCCTAGGGGGTATACGAAAGGAAGAAAGTATGTCTAATTTTTACAAGATACTTGCGGCGGCCGTGTTATCGGTGTTGGCTGTTGGATCACTTTCTGCATGTGCAACGGCGCCCATGGACATGAGTTCAGTGGCGGCAGTGATTGATGTTCGTACTGCTGATGAATGGAACTCAGGGCACCTTGATGGTGCGATCAACATTGATATCCAAAGCGCGGATTTCGCAACAAAAATCGATGCTCTAGATCACGCAGCAAACTATGTGATCTATTGCCATTCTGGTAACCGTGCTGGGCAGGCAATCGATTACATGAAGGGGGCCGGATTCACTGGCTCACTAGAAAATGCCGGCGGAGTAGCCGACGCATCGGGTATGACCGGAATGAAAGTGGTTCAGTAAATGTGTTCAAAAGTAACCTGCCGCAAGTGCGGTAAAGCAACTTGGTCTGGCTGTGGCCAGCACGTAAACGAGGTTATGCGCGGTATCCCTAAGTCACAGCAGTGCCAGGGCCACGCTAACGACCCAAAGGAGCCAGGCTTCTTTGCACGTCTATTTGGTAAGAAGTAAGGAGACTCCGATATGTGTTCACCAGCATTATGTGAGTCATGCAACAAAGTGACCTGGGCTGGTTGCGGCCAGCACATTGAGGAGGCGCTAGAAGGCGTTCCTCAAGAGCAGCTTTGTACCTGCAACAACTAGTTAATTACTAGGCGATTTCAGAAGTTAGTCGCTCAACCAGTTCGGCATATTTGTCAGCTGTTTGGGCGACTATTTCTTTTGGCAGCTCTGGCGGGGTACCCTGCTGGTTCCAGTTCTCGGCCAACCAGTTGCGCACAATTTGCTTGTCGAATGAATCTTTGCGCTCACCGCGATCCCAGGCAGCCTTGCTCCAGAAACGTGATGAGTCCGGGGTCAGCACCTCGTCACCAAGTGTGATTACGCCGGTTGCTGGGTCAATGCCAAATTCAAACTTGGTGTCTGCCAGAATCAAGCCCGCGTGCTC
>CANGJO010000065.1 GCA_947454285.1 Microbacteriaceae bacterium
CCAAGGGCGTATCTGCTGCCGTGCAGTGGGGTGCTGTTGCAGTTCAGCAACCAACCTCTGGTTTGCAAAACCTTGATCACATGCCAGAAGTATTCCTAGTTGAGAATCCTGACCGCAGCGTTCCGCTAGACGAACCAGCTAACATCTAAGTCTTTGCTTTTTAGTCTGCCAAATTTTTTTTAGGCACTCGCGCATCGACGACCAATCCGTCGCCGATATTGCTGTCGAGTACGAAGCTTTGAATCTCTAGGTCCACGTCGTTTTCGCGCACACCTCTGGCAAGGATTCCATCGGTGATTCCAGTAAGCACGAAAATAAATCGATCACCTGAAACTAGTTCTTCAAGTTCAAACTTTCGTTCAATGTCGTAATTGGCAGCTAGAGCACGTTCGATTTGATCTGGATCCTGCGGGGCAAATCTGGTTTGCATAAAACCACCAAGGATTTGAATGGCTACAGCCGTTGCCACACCTTCTGGAGAGCCGCCCAAGCCAAGCAACATGTCCACACCGGTACCAGGCACCGCAGCTGCAACACCCATGGCGATGTCACCTTCGTCGAACCTAACCCAAGTCGCGCCGGTTGATTCCACTTCCTTGATCAAGTCAAAGTTTCGATCTTTGTTGATTACTGCAACGCGAATATCGGTGACCGGTTTGTCTAGCGCGATTGCCAACTTGTGGATGTTCTCTGTTGCTGTGGCATCTAGGTCAAGTACTCCTCGACCGGCAGGACCGCTAATGATTTTTTGCATGAAGTAGACCTCTTTAGCCTCAAGCATGGCGCCGCGCTCTGCTGCGGCCATAACGGCTACTGCTCCGGGGGTACCTGCGGCCGCAAGAGCCGTGCCATCAACCGGATCAACTGCAATGTCCCATTCAACTGGCTGGCCACCGCCAATTAGTTCCCCGTTGAATAACATTGGGGCCTCATCTTTTTCACCTTCTCCAATGACAACGATTCCGCCAAAATTTGCACCGCTAAGTGCCTCACGCATGGCATCTACCGCAGCACCATCGACCGCTAACTTGTCTTCGGAGCCAACCAGATGCCAACAGCCTGCAGTCGCGGCTACGGTAGCGGCAAGGATATCTACCGTTGGTGGGTTGGCGTTGGCAAGTGGCATTGTGGCCTTTCCTGAAGCGAACAAACCCGCTTCCTTGCTAACATCATAGGTAATCCACCGTCGGCCTTAGGAGATAAGCCATGCCTGTAGCAACCCCAGACCAATACTTAGAAATGCTTGATCGCGCCAAGAAGCAGGGCTTTGCTTACCCGGCAATCAACGTTTCTAGCTCACAAACTTTGAACGCAGCACTTGCTGGTCTTCAGGCTGCGGGTTCAGACGGCATCATCCAGGTGACCACCGGTGGTGGCGACTACTGGTCTGGTCCAACGGTCAAAAACATGGCATCGGGTGCCGCAGCAATGGCTGCGTTTGCACACGAGGTTGCTAAGAACTACGGCATCACAATTGCTCTGCACACCGATCACTGTGCCAAGGACCAGCTAGACAAGTTGGTTCGTCCACTGATCGCTATTTCTCAGGAGCGCGTGAAGGCTGGTCAGGATCCCCTATTCAACTCACACATGTGGGACGGCTCTGCTGTACCAATGGCAGAGAACCTACAGATCGCACAGGAAATGCTAAAGCTCACCAGCGGCATTGGTGCTGTTCTTGAAATTGAAGTTGGCGTTGTTGGCGGCGAAGAAGACGGCGTTGAGGGCGGAATGGGTGAACACCTTTACACCACTCCTCAGGATGGCCTTCAGACTGCAGAGGCTCTGGGCCTTGGCGAGAACGGCCGCTACATGGTTGCTCTTACCTTTGGAAACGTTCACGGTGTCTACAAGCCAGGCAATGTAAAGCTTCGCCCAGAACTACTTGGAGAGATTCAGAAGGTTGTTGGCGAGAAGTACGGCAAGGACAAGCCATTTGACCTTGTATTCCACGGTGGTTCTGGTTCAACCCCAGAAGAAATTTCTGAGGCGGTTAGCCACGGTGTAATCAAGATGAACATTGACACCGATCTTCAGTACTCATTCACCCGTCCAATCGCAGACTGGATGATGAAGAACTACGACGGCGTTCTAAAGGTTGACGGCGAAGTTGGAAACAAGAAGGTTTACGACCCACGCGCTTGGGGCAAGGCAGCGGAGGCTGGCATGTCTACTCGCGTTGTTGAGGCAGCCACAGAGCTTGGTTCAGCTGGAAAGTCAATGTCTGCATAATAGTTTTATGAATGAGCGAAGCCCGTTGTATGACAACGGGCTTCCTCGTTTTAAAGGTGAGTATCAAAACGGGGCAATGCACGGTTTCTGGGAATTCTTTAGAAAAGACGGCAGCCTGATGCGCTCTGGGCGTTTTGATAATGGCAAACAAGTTGGCGTTTGGACTACCTACACGCGAGACGGAGAGCCTCACAAAGAAACGGACTTTGGTAACTAGATTTCGAAATCACCAATAATTCGGCGCAGAAATTCCTTGGTGCGAGCTTTCTTTGGATTTTGCAGAATCTGTTCTGGTGTTCCGTGCTCAATTATCTTTCCGTGATCAATGAAGATGACTTGATCAGCAACCTGGCGCACAAAACGCATCTCGTGGGTGACCACCACCATGGTCCAGCCCTGCTTGGCCAATCGGCGCATTACAGAATGTAACTTTTTGTTAAGTTTTTTGTCGGCGCTAGTTGCGCTTTGTCTTATTGCTGGTTTCTTGACCGGCAGCCTTGAGTTCTTTGCGAAGCTCTGCAGGAAGTGAGAATTGGATATCTTCTTCTGCGGTTTGAACTGTGCGGACATCACCAAAGCCACGAACAGCCAAGTATTCAAGAACTTCGTCGACGAGTTCTTCGGGAACAGACGCACCTGATGAGACACCAACGGTCTCAACGCCGTCAAACCACTCTTCTTTAATTTCGCTGGCAAAGTCAACGCGGTATGAGGCCTTGGCCCCTGCCTCAAGCGCTACTTCAACTAGGCGCACGGTGTTGGAAGAGTTCGCCGAACCAACCACGATTACTAAATCAGATGCAGCGCCAACTTTCTTAATTGCTACCTGACGATTCTGAGTTGCATAGCAAATATCGTCACTTGGCGGGTTTTGCAAAGTTGGGTGCTTCTCGCGGAGCTTCAAAACAGTTTCCATGGTTTCATCAACAGAAAGAGTTGTCTGCGAAAGCCAAATCAACTTCTTTGGGTCGCGAACCTTGGCAGCGGCGATGCTGTCGTCTTTGTCAATAATTTGGACAACGTCTGGGGCCTCGCCCGCGGTGCCTTCAACTTCTTCATGACCCTCGTGACCAATCAACAGAATGTCGTAGTCTTCAGCAGCGAATCGCTGAACCTCGCGGTGAACCTTGGTTACCAGCGGACAGGTGGCGTCGATGGTGTTTAGACCACGGGCCTCGGCTGCCGCAACGACTGCCGGCGATACTCCGTGTGCCGAGAAAACCAACACCGATCCGGTTGGCACCTCATCGACCTCTTCAACAAAGATGGCTCCACGCTTTTCGAGTGACGACACCACATGCTTGTTGTGCACGATCTGCTTGCGCACATAGACCGGGGAACCGTAGTGATCCAGGGCCTTTTCGACCGCAATCACCGCTCGGTCAACGCCGGCGCAATAGCCACGAGGGGCGGCCAGCAGTACCTTCTTGCCAGCGGTATTCTTGATGTCAGTCACCCCTCAATGATAAACGGGTCATTGATGGATTGTGGTGGCTGACAGCAGGAGGCCTAATGAGCGACGACGAACTCGCTGGTGCCTCTAAAGTCAGCTCAGAGCTCTCCCCTTGGCCGGTTTCGCGACTATCGCTAACCCTCAAGGAATGGATTGAGCGCCTAGGTGTGCTGTGGATTGAAGGCGAACTGGCCTCAATCAAAATCGGTGCCTCAAATATGTTTGGCGAATTGCGTGATCTGCAGATCGAAAACAGTGTCTCTATCCACTCTTGGAATGTTGCCAAGATTCCGAATGACCTAAAGCAGGGCGACCGCGTTCTGGCTTTGATTAAGCCAGCTTTCTGGCCAAAGGGCGGCAAGCTCACCATGCAGGTGATCGAGATGCGCAAGGTTGGCCTTGGGGAACTACTTGAGCGCATCGAGCGCCTGCGTGCACAACTTACTGTTGAGGGTCTAACTTCCATCGAGCGCAAGCAACCGTTGCCGTTCCTGCCAAACAAAATTGGTTTGATTACCGGTAAAGATTCCGACGCAGAAAAAGATGTGCTGCAAAACGCAAAGCTTCGTTGGCCAGATGTGCAATTCCGCACCATTCACACTTTGGTGCAGGGTGACAAGGCTGCCCCTGAGGTCATAGCGGCCATCAAGGCACTTGATGAAGACCCTGAGGTTGATGTGATCATCATCGCTCGTGGTGGTGGTTCATTCCTAGACCTAATGGTCTTCAGCGATGAAGCACTGGTTCGTGCGGCAGCCAACGCCAAGACACCAATTGTTTCGGCCATTGGTCACGAAAACGACCGGCCAGTGCTTGACGATGTTGCCGACCTGCGTGCCTCTACCCCAACTGACGCCGCCAAGCGTGTGGTGCCAGACGTTGGCGATGAACTTCATAAGTTAGATCAGCTTCGCCAAAGACTCTTCATGCGAGTCGATACCTTTGTGGCTAATCAATTAGCAATGGTCGAGCAAATTCGTAGCCGACCAATCCTGGCCAACCCGCACACCTTTATTGAGGTGCACGAAGCAGACGTTGAACGCGCAGTAGATCAGATGCGATTGCGTTTGGATCAGCTGCTTTCACGAGAGGCGATGCAGGTTGGCCACCTACGCCAGCAGGTTCGCAGCCTTTCACCACAATCCACCCTGGATCGCGGATATTCGGTGGTTCGCGACCTTGATGGGCACGTTATTTCAGACGCTGCCAAGGTCAAAAAGGGCCAGCAGCTCAAGGTTCGCCTAGCCAAGGGTGAGCTGGGCGCAGTGGCCGAATAGCCAAATAGACTGGAGACATAATGACTGAAAAAACCAACGCAGACGTGGCCAAATTGAGCTACGAGGCCGCCCGTGACGAACTAGTCAAGGTAGTTGCCGAGCTGGAACAGGGTTCAGTCACCCTTGAAGAATCACTTGCACTTTGGGAGCGCGGCGAAGCCCTTGCCACTCAGTGTGAAAGCTGGCTGACTGGCGCACGCAAACGCCTAGACGATGCCGTGGCTAAGAAGAAAGCCAACTAGTGAGCACTCCAAAGACCCAGCCTGCCGATCAGGCGCCGGACCCAGCGGATTCTGCCGCTAAACACCGCGCCAAGCAGACCGTAGTCAACTTAGTTCTGTCTTTGGTTGCATGCCTGGGCATCGTAATCATCACCGTTCTTGCAGTGCCACGCGATGACAGCAATCGCATCAAGGCCGTTGACTACGTTGCAGCTGCGTTAGATGCCGAAACCGCAAGCAATTTGAA
>CANGJO010000066.1 GCA_947454285.1 Microbacteriaceae bacterium
ACTTTGACGTTCAGGTGCACGGCACAGACCGCGTTCTTGACGCACTTCACAAGATCAAGTGGGAGATGGATGGCTCGCTAACCTTCCGTCGTTCATGTGCACACGGTGTTTGTGGTTCAGATGCAATGCGCATCAACGGCCGCAACCGTTTGGCATGTAAGACCCTGATCAAAGACCTAGACATCACTCAGCCAATTTACGTTGAGCCAATAAAGGGTCTAAACGTAGAGAAGGATCTTGTCGTTGACATGAACCCGTTCTACCAGGCTTACAAAGACATCAACCCATTCCTAATCGCTAGCGACAAGCCAGCTAAGGAGCGTCTACAGTCTGCAGAGCAGCACTCAAAGTTTGAAGACACCACCAAGTGCATTCTTTGTGCAGCGTGTACTACTTCTTGCCCAGTGTTCTGGACAGACGGTCAGTACTTTGGCCCAGCAGCAATCGTGAATGCACACCGCTTCATCTTTGACTCTCGTGACGAGGGTGCCGAGCTTCGTCTTGACATCTTGAACGACAAAGAAGGTGTGTGGCGTTGCCGCACCACCTTCAACTGCACCGATGCCTGCCCTCGCGGAATTGAAGTTACAAAGGCCATCGCAGAAGTGAAGCAAGCGATTCTTCGCGGTAAGGCTTAAGAAAATGCTTAGCCGTCGCGGCCTACTAGTTGCTATTGCAGCCGGTACGGCCGCGATTGGTTTAACCGGGCTAAGTGAGGTTGCTGCCAACGCTGCCAAGACCTTCACCGTTTGCAAGACCAGTGCTGTTCCGGTTAAAGGCGGCAAAACTTTCTCTGTTGGCGGCAAAAAGATTTTGATCACCCAGCCAAAAGCTGGCACCTTCAAAGCCTTCGTGGCAGTTTGTACTCACCAGGGTGGTGCGCTCAGCGGTGCCAGCAATAACGTGATCACTTGCCCACTTCACGGTGCAAGATTTGATGCAAGTACCGGTGCAGGTTCTCCTCCTGCGCAAATGCCACTGAGCAAAGTATCGGTGTCTGTTGCCGGCGGCAGCGTGAAAGTTAAGTTCTAACTATTTAGACGTCTTGAATTGCACGGCCAGTTTTCGAGATGGCGTACCGATCAAGTTTGTTCGGGCAATCACGGTCTTCACGCTCAATTTAGGGTTGATGGCCTTTAGGTAATTACAGGCCTGCTTCGCACGTCCTATGGCTGTCTGGGCGTCCCTCGGGGTGTTGTAAGAGTAAGACTGGTAGCCAACACAGGTCACCGCAACCGTTCCGGTAGTCATCTGAAGGGCACTGCGCAACTTAGCCTTGTCAGCGGCTTTAATTGCGGTGTGAGTTTGAATAAATCCAAGCACCCAAATAACTTTGGCCTTTGCGATGCCATTTGTGTAAACAAATGCGTCAATAACCTCCGCACTTGCCGATGAGCTCTTCACTGTCAGCGTGGCCGGGCCATCCGCGTTTCTCGGAGCAATGAACTTAATCAATGCATCCTTTACCGAGATAATCTTTGCCTTTATGCCACCCACAAGAACGGTCGTTACCCCGGTGAAATTCTTTCCAGTTATGGAAACAACTTGGCCGCCAACACTAGGAAGATTCTTCACACTCAAAGACAAAATTTGGATTGCCTTGGCGCCATTCGGTGCTAACTCGGTGCCTCCAGGCGTTGACGATCCACCAGAACCGCCACCAGAAGATGGCACGCCTGCCTTAGTGAAGGTGGCGGTTGCAGGCGAGCTGTATCCGGCATCATTCTTTGCCTTCACTTCAATTGGGTAGGTTCCGCTTGCTGTTGGGGCAGTAATTTCACAAAGGTTATCTAATGCGTTTGCCAAGCTGCATGTTGAACCATTGATTGTTACTCGGTACTCGCTTACTGGGTTTCCACCATCAGACTGCGGCACCGACCATGTAATTACAACCTTGCCTGCAACCTCAAGCACATCAACAGTTGCCGGGGCATCTGGCACGGTACGAGGCGTTTCCTTAACTTCTGCCGTGTTTGAAGTTAGCGAGGCCGTGTTAGCTGTAGTCACCGTGACGATTTTCACGTCGTACGATTCACCGTTTATTAGGCCGGTGATTGTGTAGTTAGTCGGGCTTTGGCTCTGAACATTAATGTAACTGCTTGGGTAACTTGAAACCGAAGAGCGCTTGTAGAAGATTCTGTAAGAGTCAAAGGTTCCGCCACCAAGTGAGATCGGGTCTTCCCAGGTCAAAGCAATTGTCGTGTTGTCTGGCACAGCCGTGAATGCACTAACGGCCGCCGGGTTCGTGGCTGGCACTCGAGCTGCCGCAAGATCGCTAAAGATACCTGCACCGGCCAGTGTGATTGCTGCGACCTTTACCTGATAACTTGTGCCATTGGTTAGTCCTGAAATCGTGCAAGTCTGTGTTGAACCCGCATCCACAGCACATGCAGAGGTTGATTCAACTCCCCCAGCGAACACAGCATCAACTCGGTAGGCAGTGATTGGTGAACCACCAGAGTATGAAGGCTTGATGAACGCTGCGGTGATTGACTGGTGACCTGCAGATACAGAAGTGATGTAAGGCTGACTTGCCTGATCTGGCAGGACTGTAAATACCTTGCTAATTGTTGACGCTGCAGCCACAGCAGCGCTACCCGACTGACTCACTTCAATCTCGCAGGTTCCCGCTGCAAGTAACTGCACGATTCCACTTGTTGAAACGCTACAAGCACTATTGGTCGTTGCTGACCCAATTGCATAACTTGGAGTCAAAGTGGCTTCAGTGGTTGAGGCATCGGCAAAGAATGCTGGTGAACCATAAGTCTTCGCGGTCATACTTTGTATTGCTGAAGCAAAGCTTAGAGTTTGGTTTCTCTGGCCAACATTGATTGTTTGGGTTTTGTTTGCATCACTGAAATTGGTTCTCGTTGCCGAAGCACGAATAACACAGTCACCACTCGCATTAAAAGTGACCTGTCCGCCAGATACGGTACAGCTGCCAGAAACAATCGTAAAGGTTGGAGAAGCGCCAGAAGTAGAAGTGGCCGTTACGTTATAAGTGTCTCCGGCGAGCGGTGTTGAGGGCACTTGAGAGGTGAAAGACACCGATTGAGAAGCGGGTCCAACTATTACTGTTTTCAAAACCCACGCAGGGTGGTAGTTCGTAGATTGTTGCTTCTCAACCAAAATATTGCATGTTCCAACACCAACGGCAGTGACTCTGATTCCACTAACGGTACATGCTGCCGTATTCTGGCTCGTAATTACTATTGCACCATTGCCAGAACCACCAGCATAAGAAACATCAAAAGATTGACCAAAGATTAACGAGTTTTGTGATTTCCAAACTAGCGGCACCTGCGCGGCACGCGAAGTGATGATCCACACCAGTGGACTGTCTTCAGATGAGTAGTCACCGTCAGCGACCTTCGTTGCAATAACTTTGCATGGCCTTCCAGCATCTGGAATCAAGAGTGTTGTGTTCACCACTGAACACTCTGAATCGTTGGTTAGTGAATAAACCACCTGGCCTGTACCCGAACCACCTGTGGTCTGCAATGTCAATGAACCGCCCACTGTATAAGTAAGAGTCGCCGCCCTTGATGGACTTGAAATCCAAGTAACAGACTCTGCAACTGTCAGCTCTAACGGAGCCTGCGAGTTCTTGATCGGTGAAGCACTCAGACTCGATGACTCAACACCAGGAATGTCACTGTAAGCCCTAATCTTCACGCTGTAAGAAACGGCGTTTTGAAGGCCAGAAATTACTTGCGGAGATGAAGTACCTGTAAAGTCAATCCACGTTCCACCGTTTAGCGAGTACTGGTACTTGGTGATGTTCGAGCCACCGGTGGTTCCCACTCCAGTTCCACTACCGCCAGTTGCTGTTGCCCAGGAGACAGAAATCTCTTTGAAGCCGGCAGTTACGGCAAAGGAAGCGGGCGCCCCAGGTGCAGCCCTTGGTATGGCGGACACGCTGCTTGATGCTGTACCGGAAAGCGTATTTACGGCACGAAGGTAAACCGTATACAGCGTTCCATTTGTCAAACCTGAAATCGTTTGAGTCGTTGCCGAGCTGTTAGTTGCAAAGTCGCTCCAAGTAGTTGCATCAAAGGAGTATTGGTATTTCACGATTGCGCTACCGGTGTTTGTCGCAGCAGTGAATGAGACGGCCAAGGTTCTATCGCCACGCTCAAGCGTGAGATTCGTCGGAGCACCAGGAGCAACATCTGGCGTCACCGCATCTGTTGCTGCAGAAGCCAGCCCGTTTCCTAATGCGTTAGAAGCAAAAACGGTAAAGGTGTAGGCGACTCCGTTGGTCAGCCCAGTTACATCACATGACGTTGATCCGGTCGTGGTGCAAGTTAGCGAACCTGGATTAGATGTCACGGTATAGCCAAGAATTGCTGAGCCGCCGTTGTCTGAAGCTGCCATCCAAGAAACCGTTGCCTTGCCTGCTCCAGCAACCGCTGTGGGTTGACCCGCCGGGCTTCCTGGCAAGACATTTGGCGTGGCACTTTGTGCAGTTGACCATGCGCTCTGAAGTGAATTTGCTGTGGCAAGTTGCACTGTGTACTGGGTGCCATTTACCAACCTTGGTGTGCCAACTTCATTTTGTATCCGAATAGTTAATGGAGATGTCAAAGTTGAGGTTGTGGCCCAAGAAGTTCCACCGTTCATAGTCGACAGCAAAGCTGAAACTGCAGAGCCGCCGTTACTGGCCGGAAGCGTGAAGTAAACCTTCAGCTCCCTGTCGCCCGCAACGATGCTTGTGATTATCGGGGCACTTGGTGCTACATCTGGCTTGCGAGTCAGGGTTCCCGAAAATGCAGAATCTCCGAGAGCATTTGTGGCCTTCACCTTGACGGTGTAATTAGTGCCGTTTGTTAGGCCAGTCAGGTCGCAAGTAAGGTTCGAGGTTACACAAGTGAATCCACCAGCCGAAGTTGAAACGGTATAGCCAGTAATTGCTGAGCCACCATTGCTTGCGGGTGCCTGCCAAGAGACAGTAATAGTGCCATTTCCTATGACAGCAGTCGATAGCGTTGGGGCGTCCGGAACAGTTGCTGGAATTACGGCAGCGGATGCCACAGAAGCCGAGCTGGTTCCTTCAGCATTTGTTGCTGTAACAG
Organism: Microbacteriaceae bacterium; assembly: GCA_947454285.1. Lineage (GTDB taxonomy): Bacteria > Actinomycetota > Actinomycetes > Actinomycetales > Microbacteriaceae > Rhodoluna. The sequence continues at coordinate 5,076 of CANGJO010000066.1, forward strand.
TGAAGGTGTAGCTGGTTCCATTCGTCAACCCAGTCACATCGCAAGTAGTTGCACCAGTGGTCGCACAAGTAAATGAACCAGGGCTTGAAGTGACTGTGTAACCAGATATAGAAAGTCCACCATTATTGCTAGACGCAGTCCAAGAAACCGATACCTGAGTATTCCCTCGAACCGCAGCTGCATTTGTAGGAGCAGTTGGAACAGTTGCCGGAATTACAGCGGCCGACGCCACCGAAGCCGAGCTGGTTCCAACAGCGTTTGTTGCCGTCACGGTAAAGGTGTAGCTGGTTCCATTAGTCAGTCCAGTGACATCACAGGTAGTTGCACCTGTC
>CANGJO010000067.1 GCA_947454285.1 Microbacteriaceae bacterium
AGACAATGCTTGCCAACATCGCAAAAGCAGTACCAAAGCGAATAATTGCTGCTGTTCTAAGTGAGGTCATGACCCAAATCTAACTTCATATCGGTGAGTTAGGCTGGAGCAATGTCCCGCAAAGGTTTATTCCTCTTTCTGATCACAGGTACAGCCTGGGGCCTTCCGTACCTATTTATTAGGTTGGCGGTACCTTACTTCTCAACTCCATCGGTGATCTTTTCACGGGTGGTAATTGGCGCTTTGGTCTTGATACCCATAGCCGTTTATCGCAAATCTTTGATGCCGGCCCTTAAAGCTTGGCCTTGGGTGCTGGCCTATGCCGCACTCGAGATGATTGGCCCGTGGTTTCTGATTACTGAATCAGAGCGCGTGATTAACTCGGGATTAGCTGGGCTCTTGGTGGCAACTGTGCCATTCTTTGGACTGATCATTGGCTACTTCTACCTTGGCGATAAGTCTTTGGCTCACAAAAACACCCTTGCCGGATTGGTAATTGGTTTCACCGGCGTGCTGCTCTTGGTTGGCATTGATGCGTTCAACGGCAGCATCTCGTTGCCACACGTTGGAATGGTGGTCTTGGCAGCAATTGGCTACGCAGTTGCACCGGTGGTGGCAAACGTAAAGATGCCAAATGTGTCCGGTGTTGCCATCAACGGATTGGCCATGGCGATGGTTGCCGTGTTCTATTCGATTCCTGCGCTGTCTGCCTTGCCGAATGAGCTAGCTGCCAACCCACCGATAGAGGCCTGGGGTTCACTGGTTGGACTAGGCGTGTTCTGTTCGTCAATCGCCTTCGTTGCTTTCTTCCGACTGAATCGCGAGATCGGAAATGCGCGAGCTACGCTGGTGACCTACATGAATATGGCTGTAGCCGTGTTCCTTGGAGTAATTTTGTTGGGTGAACCTATCACCGTTGGAATCCTGATTGGATTCCCTATGGTGCTAATTGGTTCAGTGCTAGCAACTAGAAAGCATGCTTAAGTGAACGCGATTTTGAAAGCTGGTTACGACTTACTGTCGCTACCGATAGCTACCAAGATTTCTGACGCCTGGTTAATGGCAAAGTTCAAAGGCAAAGTCTCACCGCGCGTGGCTGAAGAAATTAAATTCGGTGACGAAGAGATAACACCAAAAGTAACAATAGTTATTCCGGTTTACAACGTTGAACGTTACTTGGCGTTGTGTCTGCAAAGTGTTTGCGCGCAGAATTACCCAAACCTTGATGTGATTTTGGTTAATGATGGCTCAACAGATAATTCGCTTTCAGTTGCCCGTGAATTTCAAGCCAAGCTAAACCTGCACATTGTTGAACAGGAAAATGCCGGTCTGAGCGCTGCGCGAAACGCCGGTGTGCGCGCGATTGAGAACACCGATTACCTGATGTTCCTAGATAGCGATGATGCACTGGCACCGGATGCGCTAAAGCGCCTGGTTAGCAAAATTGTTGGCACCGGTTCGGATTTTGTTGTTGGCGATACCACTCGCATGAAGGGTGTTACCCGCTTAAAGCGTCGTGATACTCGTCCGGTATTTGCCAAGGGAAATCTAAATGGCACATCGCTGCTTTTACACCCTGATGCAATTTGGGATGTCACCGCCTGGAACCGTTTATTTGATTTCATGTTTTACAGCAACAACAAATTCAGTTTTCCTGAAGGCATGTTCTTTGAAGACATGGCTCTCATGACAAAGGCCTACATTCGAGCGGTGAAGTTTGATGTGGTTGCCGAGACCGTTTACCTGTGGCGCGTGCGCACCGAGGGCGCCAAGTCAATCACTCAGCAAACCAACGACGATAAAAAACTTGCCGATCGCATCACCGCGCTACGTCAAATGCAGGGGCTGATCAAGGCCGGTTTGGTGTTGGGTAAAACCAACGAGCACAATCTAGAGGTTTTCAAGGACCGCGTTTGGAAGCACGATATTCCGCTTTACAAGCACATCCCGGGTTCACGCGCCCTTTTTGACGGACTGCTTAAGTAGTTAGCGAGCGGTTGGCAGGGAAACCGGTATGGGTGTTGCCGCTACTTGTCGGCGATGAAGGTCTTCATCCAAGCAAGCAGGTCGGCGCCAAGTTCTTTGCGCTTCACGGCCAACTGGATGGTTGCCTTTAGGTACTCAAGCTTGTCACCGGCGTCATAACGCTCACCGCTGAAGACCACACCAACAACGCCACCGTACTTCTGTGGATCGCGGGCCGCAATGGCCAGGGCGTCAGTCAGCTGGATCTCGCCACCGGCGCCAGGCTCAAGGGTCTCAATGATGTCTAGGATTTCCGGGCGCAAAATGTAGCGGCCAATCACGGCGTAGTTTGATGGCGCAACCTCGGCGGCTGGCTTTTCAACGAAGTCAGACACCTTGATTACGTCACCGTTCTGACCGGCTGGCTTGACGCTGCCGTACTTGTGGATCTCACTCATTGGCACTTCAATCAGCGCCACCACAGATGACTGGGTCTCAACAAAGACCTCAATCATGCGCTCAAGCAGGTGTGAGGTCTCTTCGATAACGTCATCACCCAGCAGAACGGCGAATGGCTCATTACCGGTGAAGGTCTTGGCGCAGTGCACTGCGTGACCCAGCCCCTGGGCACCACCCTGGCGAACGTAGTGAATGTTGGCCAGGTTGGTTGGCTTCTGAACCAGCGCAAGCTTTTTGTCGTCACCCTTTTCTTCGAGGCGAGTTTCCAGTGCTTCTGCAGTGTCAAAGTGATTTTCAAGAGCGTACTTGTCGCGGCCGGTTACAAACAGAATGTCGTGTAATCCGTAGCGAACCGCCTCTTCAACTACGTACTGAATAACAGGCTTATCTACCAAAGGCAGCATCTCTTTAGGCATGGCCTTGGTAGCCGGTAGGAATCGGGTTCCAAGTCCGGCAACCGGGATAACTGCTTTAGTAGGAGCCTTGAACATTATTTGCTTGCTGCTTTCAGTTCTTTAGCAATGGCCTGGAACTCGTCTTTGTAAAGCGCGAAGGCTTGCTTCCATGGCTTTGCAGGACCAGCCCAGTGAACAATCTTTGGGTTCTTTGAGTAGTCCTGAGTTGGTACGTAGTTCCAGTCGCCATCAAGATTCAGTGCACGACCAGCTGAGTAGAAGTTCATTACGTCTTGATCGTTCAAACGAAGTTCTTCAACTAGGTACAAGTTGTTCTCGATGAAGTCCTCGTCGCGCATCTTCTTAAGGTTCATTAGCAAGATGCCAGCGTTGTAGGTATCGGCAGTTAGCTTGCCGGTTGCGTGTGCACGTCGACGAAGAGCCCAGGCCTTCTTTGGCGGCAGTGACAAACTTACGCGAGTGATTACGTCGATCAAGCTTGCCCAACCGTCTAGCTCAGACTTCTTGCCGGCAAATACCTTGTCACCAAGTTTGGTGTCGTACAACTGGCCCACGTCACCGCGAACCAAAATGTCAACGTCAAGGTAAAGCACCTTGTCTAGCTTGTCTAGAACGCGAGGTAGGAACAGACGGTCGAATGTTGAAACTGTGATGTGCTTCATCAGGTTCACGTTCGAGCCGTATGAGATGTCACTGAAGTCGTGGAAGTAGAAGTTGATCTTTGGGAACAACTTGTGAATCTTCTTGAAGTAATCGTTCTTCAAACCACGAGTCAAGATGTGTGCGTTAATTTGACGCTTGGTATTGCGTTCCACTGATGCAATCACAACAGCAAGTTCATCTTGCAGGTTCTGGTCGCAGGCAAACGCAATGTTGATTGCATCTTTACCAAACTTGTTTCCGCCAAGTTCAACCACGTGCGACTTGAACTTTTTGTAGGTCTCTGGAAGGTCAATTGCTGACTTACCAATTGGCTCAAGCTTGGTGCAGTATTCCTCTGCGTAAGCAACATCTGGGGCCACAAGCTCTGCCCACAGTTTCATTACTTCTTCGTAGCTCTTGCCATCAAGAATGTGGCCAAGGATTACCTCTAGCTTGTGCTCTAGACCGCTGCGGATCTTGTTGAAAGCTGCCTTGTCTAGGTCTAGTAGGCCCTCGAAACGAACATCTGAACGCTTTGAAGGAACGAATTCAACTGGCAATCCCATTGAGCGAGCAGGTAGGTAGCAGTGCAGGCGCTTGGTGATTACCTTGCCGTAAGACGCGTACTTTGAAAGCATCTTGCGTGCATCTTCAAGTCCTTCAACCAGTGTGAAGTCGCGAACGTAGTCACCAATCTGGATGTACCACCACTTCCACATGAACAGGTACTTGAACTGCATCCACTTGGTACCGGCTTCAACAACTGCAAGCTTTGGAATCTTGCCTGCGAAGTATGCCTTAGGGAGAACCTGACCAACGGTGGTAGTTACACAACCGCTGAAGAATGCAGGCACGCCCCAGTCACGCAAACGATAAACGGTGGTCCAGTCGCGACAACCGATAGGGCCAAGCTTCTTCAAGTGCGCGGCAACTTCTTTGTTAAGCACGCCGGCATCTTGAATGTGGAACGAGATCATGATTGGGTTCACGTTCTCTGGGTAAGGGAAGTCAACGGCACCCTTGTAGGCGCGGTGCATGAACCAACCGTTTGAAATCAACCAGGTGTTCTTTGGGTAAACGCGGCCAGATGAAAAGTCGCGGTGCATCTCTACTGGCTGAACCTTTACCGGTGCTAGGCCCTTAATGCGGCGCTTGCGGTGAATACGTGGCTGAAGAGTTTTTAGATAGTTGGCAAGCTTGGAACCTCCAACAAATTCAATGTTCTGAAAGCGAAGCAAGTTTGAAAGAGCAGCAAGAGTTTGCACGTAGTCACCGCGGTTAGAAGACGAGCGCGCGTTGTCGAGCATGTTGTAGTCCATCACTGCAAAGTTGATGGTCTTTGGCAAGTTCTTTGCTTGGCTGCCGTCGTCGGCAAGCATCTTTACCCACCAGTTGAGCTCGAATAGCTCATCGGTGTTTAGAGACTTAGAAGTTTTTTCAGCAGCGGCAAGCGAGCTAACCCACTTGCGAATATCTGCGGTGTGCTGGTGCTTGATCGCTGCGCGAATAACCTGAAGACGGTAAGAGTTGCTGAGCGAATTTGGGTTTGCAAGAGTTTCGTCGATCTCGGCGATGGCGGCCTTTGGCTTAACGGTTAGGTAAGCGTCAAAGTACTCGTAGGTTGCGGTCTTTTTAGAAAGGTCGGCACCGGCTTCTTTGAAGTAACCGTAGGCAGCATCCTGAAGCCCATCAAGTGAAAGGAAAGTGCCAAAGGCCACGGCACCGGATACTCGAGTGCCTTCAGATGCATAAACGCGCTGAAGCAGTGCACGGGTGTTGATGCGCTGTTTCTTGGCATAGGCCTCACGAACGTGAGCAACCAGGATCTCATCAAGACTCTTGCCAAGCTCAAGTTTGCGAACCAGCTGGGCGTTTAGGTCATCTGGACCCATAAGAAGTAGATCTTCACT
>CANGJO010000068.1 GCA_947454285.1 Microbacteriaceae bacterium
CACCGTAAGTCTTTGGAGCGCGAGCCTCGAAGAATGCACCCTTTGCGCGAGGTGCGCGTGGAGCGTCAGCTGAGGCTGCGCGGAATTCCGAACGACCTCCGCGACCATCTTCGCGTGGCTTGAAGTTTGAACCTGCACGGCCGTTTCCGGCACCCTTAGGGAAGCCTGCCTTTGCGGCGGCCTTATCTGCAGATGATGTACGTGGCTTGCGGCCTGCGGCAGCCTTTTTTGGAGCGCGCGCGTTTGATTTGCCAAAAGTTGGCATAATTTTTCCTCATTCAATTGTGTGGTTCATCGGGGAGTAGCCGATTTGAACCGGTGGGCTAGTCGAACAGCTGCTAAACCCACACACAAGAAAAACTCTGCATAACGGCAGATCTTATTTAGAGGAAAAGACTGGTACATCTTCAGAGGTGGCGCTTCTGTGGCCACTTGAAACAAGTGATGTACTGCAAACGACTACTGTCACATTTCTGTAACGCTATAAGCCTAACTTGGGGGTCCCGATTTGGCTAGACCCAATTTTCAAAACCGATACGGGCTGGGCTAAATAGCGCCAGCTAGATGGCGATGGCCGCGCCTAAAACCGTGAATCCCCCGCGGTTTTCCAGCTGCCAGGCGAAAGCCACCTCGTCCAGAATGGTCGAGCCATAACCGGCCTCAATCTCGGCAGGCAGTGGCTGACCATCGTTGGTCACGGTAATTCCAAGCAGGTGCGGATTCGTCTGTTCCAGCGCAATCACCACGTGCTCAGCCTTGCCATGCTTTACGGCGTTGCTTACTGCCTCGCGAACCACCTCGGATGCACATGCTGATGCCACCTGGTTCGAGTCCAGTTGCTCAAGAATTTGAGGGGTTATGTCTGGAAGCTCAACCTCCACGGCACCTTCCCAAACCTCTTGAATCTGTCTCAGAACGTCCACGAAATTTTCTGTGCCTTCACCGGATTCCAACTTATTAATCGCAGCAGTAATGTCTCGTTGGACATCTTCAATTTCTGTTTGAGTTGGCTGCTGGCTTTTAGCCAGTTTGATTGCCGACGCATAAAGCGCGGCCTGAACACTGCCGTGCAGAATCGAGGCAATACGTCTGCGGTTAAGCCACACTTCCTGACGAAGCTGCGAGTTTAGGATCGCCAGGTCACTAACCACTCGAGTCATTTCGACTTCAGCATCACGTCGCTGCGTGCGCACGAATTGCATGTAGAAAGTAATTAGCGTCAGAACAATCTGCGACAAAATGAATTGCAGTAGCAGTGGAAGTGGCAACTCCAAATTAACCAGCGAAAGCATGTAGCCAGTAAATAGTGCAACTGCCACTGCAGAAACAATTGAGATTAATAGTGCAAAAACAAAATGCACCCAAACCTGTTGCAAAACCTTTTGAAAGAACTTGTATCCAACGTATACAGATGCCAGGCTGATCACACTTCCAAGCAATGCTTGTTCAGGAAAATTAATCGCATTAGCGGCAATCGCAATCGAAGCGGTTGCAAAACCGGTGAGCTCGGGAACAATCATCGCTCCGGCGGAAAGCCTAGATGGAAATCTTGATTTGGCATTTGCAAAGGCAGCGCGATTAGCAATAACACCTACTTCGTCATCAACCTTCGAACCCTTACCAATATCATGACTTAGCGGACGAACTACAGTTTCAACAACGTCGCGCAATCGGTGTGAAAGTTCCCCCGGTGAGCTTTGCAGTTGAGATTTGACTTCGTCAACAACTGGGGAAAGTACATTTTGCACGCGCCTTAGTAAGTCGGCACGTTGCAAACGAATTCGTTCACGAATGCCTCCGCGAAGTTCATCAAGCTCAGCCTTCTCAATTTCAAGTTCGGCAAGTGTCTTCTCGTGACGAATTCTTGATGCGTTGAAAATTGCCAGCATAGAAATTGCACCGTAAACAAACAGTGGTCCACCAATTAGGCGAAATACAAACTCCCCCGGTGGCATGATTCCAAGTGCCGCGCCGGTTAGAAATACCCCAGTACCGCGGACTAATCCGGCGACCAGATAGGCAATCGAGGAAAGTAGCCGTTTGGATTCCCTGCCCGGGGTGCTTGGCAAGATCGTGGCCCGGAACCCCAGCAGAACCAACACCGTAGCGATCAATCCAACCGCAGCCACCAGAGCCCATTCAAGGTAAGAGCCACTAAGTCTCGAAGGATTGCTAACCAAGACAAGCAAAAAAGAAATTGGTGCAAACTGCAAAAGCACGCGATTACTGAGTGCTACCGGTCCGGAGGCATTGTTTATTGCCTCACGAAGACTGGTCTTAGGAGTACTGAATTTTTCAGCCATTAGATGTCAGAAAGTGATTTTCCGGATGCACGAAGATATGTGGCAGCAGCTTCTACGCGAGCGTTGCCCTCTGCCTGAACGTCAATGTCAAGCGCCTGAAAAATTCGGCTAACGATTCCCTCTACCGCGCGAACTGTGGTGCCACGCTTGTCGGCGATCTGCGAGTTGGTGTAACCCATGGCCAGCAACTGCAACACCGATATCTGCTTCTTCGATAGCGAACGAAGCGGGCGATCATTAGCTAAGTCGTGGCGAAAGTTTGATGTAATCGAATCGTGCAAAACTGCTTCAAGTGCCTTTACCAATTCACCAGAGTCAATTAGCTGTGACTTACGCAGGTAAGAGATGTTGGTTGGTAGGTCCTTGGTTTCGCGGCCCGCGAAGCGAGCATCTGGCAGGTTGGTTAGGAACACAATGCCAACATCGGGTGCGGTTTTGCTTAGTGATTCTGCGAAGTCAAAGCCGTTTGGCCCTGGCCCAAGTTCAACATCAAGAACCACCGCATCTGGGTCGTGAGCTTTGAATGCGCGCGCCGCGTCAGCCGCATTAGCTGCTGTAGTTACTTCAAAACCACTTGATTCAAGGGTCTTGGCGATGAGGTCGCGAAGCAGCGCTTCGTCCTCCACTACAACAACGTGGCGATTAAACATTTATTAGATCAAACCGCGCTTAGTTAGTGCTGCGTGCAAATCTGCATCGCTTGGCTCAACCATGAACTCGCCGTCTTTGAACTGCACAACGGGAATGTTCTTGCGACCGGCGATAGTCTCTGCCTCGGCGGCTAGCGAAGCATCTGCTTCAACATCTTTCATGTCGTACTCAACACCAAGGGTGTTCAGCAGTGACTTTGATCGGCGGCAATCGCTGCACCAGTCGGCACCGTAAAAAGTAACTTCAGCCATTTTTATCTCTCGGTTCGGTTATCGGAGTCTGTTTTTGTCCGGAATGAACAACGTCTCTCCGTCAAATGTAATACCTGATAGGTCCTTCACCACAATGTCGGCCTCTGACTCCAGTGCTCGAGCACTCACACCAACAACCAAACCAGCACCCGCCTCTATTCCGGCTTGCACGCCGGCAATTGCATCCTCAAAAACTACGCAGTCAGACGGGTCAAAGCCAAGGCGCTCGGCTCCCAATAGGTAAGGGTCCGGAAAGGGCTTGCCCTGTTTCACATCGTCGCCGGTCACCAGCTGTGCCGGGATCGGTAGCCCTGCAGCCGCCAAGCGAGCGCGACCAAGGTTGGTGTTGGCTGAGGTGCAGACGGTCCAAATTCCCTCACGCATGGAGGTGAGCAATTCAACAGCGCCAGGCAGCGGTGCGGTCATGTGTGCGGTCAGTTGCTCAAGCTCATTGATTCGATTGTTTGCGGTTTCAAAAAGCTCCGCGGCAACAAGCTGACGAACTTTATCCTCGGCACGCACTCCGTTATTTTCAGGAAGATCCCAGAAGAAGTCCGGTGCAAATTCCTTTGACCACTGTTCCCAACCAATGCGCGCTGCCTCGTGCGAGTCAACCAATACGCCGTCGTTGTCGAACAGCAATCCCGATGCAAAATACTTCAAATTACTTGCTCTCTTTATTGCGCTCGGTGATGGTGGCATAGATGCCAACAATCGCGAGCAAAATCAAAACCTTAGCCGGAGCCATTTCTTGAATCAACCAGTTCCAAGAAGGTCCGTTGATGGTTGGTTCAGAAAAACAATCCGATAGTTTGCAATCCACCGGTGGCTGGCTCCAGGTGCGCAACTTGTTGATTGCCTCAGTACCGAAGGAGAAGGCCATGATGGTCACCACTGAACCAAAAACAATCGAGAGCACAAGGTTTAGATTTGCGGCCCCGGCGGCAAGTGCGGCGCGAGGTTTCGCAGGAGCAGCCTTGGCAGACTTAGCCTTAGCGGCGAAGCGAGTTCCAAATACAACACCGGTTGCAACAATCGCAATGATGATTACCCAAACCCAAACCTGAAGGTTGGTTCGAGTCACGTCGTAAACACCAAGGCCAAAAATGATGGCAACCGCGGTGGTCAAGATTGGAATCGCATAACCAAGTCCAAGAGCTTTTTGCGCCTCTGACATTTTTTGCTTGGCACCATCGGTGTTGGCAGTTTCATCTTGACGGAACACGAAAGCGGCAAGCAGCACGTAAACCACAAGGCCGGTGGCCAACAGAATTGGAACGTAAACGCTGAAGATGCGAAGCACCGGATTCTCGGCGCGGCCAGAGTAAGAGTTAAAGGCGCCCATAAAGTTGCCGATCGCAAAGATTGCACCGCCGGCCAAACCAAGAATGATTCCAAGGGTGGTGAAGCGCTGCGCGGCACGGGCAAGAGCGTCTTTCTCACCCTGCTCGCGGCGGGCGCGAATGGCCAGACCTTGGGCAAATAGTGAGCTAATCGCTACCGCAGCAATTCCCAATAGGAATAGGTACGGTGCGATGTGAAAGACCTCCTGGGTGAATAGCACCTCGCCGGTGTTTGTGTACTGCGGCTGCGGAACATACAGATCGGCAAGTGCTGCGCCCATGAAGGCCAGCCAAGCCACAAAAAGCCCTAGTAGCGGAAGAGCGATTGCACGGTTAGCCAAGGGGATTCTGTTCATGCATCCAGCCTATCCCCCTAAACTTTTTGCATGATCCTTGTAATTGGCGAAGCCCTGATTGACCTATTTGAGAACCGCCACCAGGCCGGTTCATTCAATGCGATTGTTGGTGGCGCTAATGCCAACGTTTCGATTGCGCTTGCTCGACGAGGCACACCGCAGCAATTTCTTGCTCGTATTTCTAACGATGGTTTCGGCAAGATTATTCGCGCCAAGCTTGAGGCCAATCACGTTGGTTTGGATCACGCAATTTCCGCCAAAGAACAAAGCACTCTTGTGACAGTTTCCTTGGACTCCGCAGGTGTGCCCAGTTATGCGTTTTATGTAAATGGCACCGCCGACTGGGCGTGGACTCCGGAAGAACTTCCATCTGATGCCGATCTTGAAAACATGCACGCAACCGCAATTCAATTTGGTTGCTTGACCATGGCTATGGGCCCCGGCA
>CANGJO010000069.1 GCA_947454285.1 Microbacteriaceae bacterium
GGCGGTGAATCAGGTAAACCTTTGAGGCAAATCGGGTTAGGAACAGGGCCTCTTCCATGGCTGAGTCGCCACCGCCAACCACGGCAATGGTCTTCTCGCGGAAGAAGAATCCATCACAGGTGGCACACCATGACACTCCGTGACCCGATAGTTCCTTTTCACGTGGCAAACCAAGCTCGCGGTAAGCGGCTCCGGTTGCCAAAATCACTGTCTTGGCTTCGAAGGTCTCGCCCGCACCAGTCTTAACAATCTTTACGTCGCCCTTGAGGTCAACCTCAACCACGTCGTCCATCAGAATCTCTGTGCCAAATCGCTCGGCCTGAGCCTGGAAGTGGCCCATCAACTCCGGGCCCATTAGGCCTTCAGGAAAACCAGGAAAATTCTCAACCTCTGTGGTCTTCATTAGCTCGCCACCGGCTTCAACAGATGAGGCAATCAGCAGCGGCTTCAGACCTGCGCGTGCGGTGTAAATACCTGCGGTGTAACCGGCAGGCCCTGAACCAATAATGATGACGTCGCGCATTTGCATTTCTTTCCGGGGCAAAACCCCCACGTGGCTATCAGCCAATTTTAGCGGCGAAGTATTCCCTTGAAACCGGCCAGTGCCGTGTCTATCTCAGAAACCCTTAGTAAACGAAGTGCAATCGCGTAAACGCCAAACATCACGAAGCCAACTCCGGCGATGGTGAGTGATGAAGACAACACCGATGCGACCGCGAACGAGCCCGGGTGAATTCCACCGATGATTTCGATCGCAACATATCCGATTGCGCCGGCAACAACTCCAGCCAAAATAAATTGCGAAAGCGCGGTTGCAATTTTGTGATCGCCAAGGCTGCCAACTTTTTTGGTGAGCAACGTGTAAGCGATGATCGCCTGAATAGTCACAGTTGTTGAAGTTAGCAGTGACAACGCAACCACCAACCACTGCGCTTCAACAGTGTTTGAAATCACAATCGCACCAACGATGTAAATCGCAATTTGAATTGTGGTGAACACAAACGGTGTACGAGTGTTCTCTAGCGCGTAGAACGCACGCTGCATCATGTAAACAAAACTAAATGGCAACAGACCAATCATGAATGCGATCAACACATTGCCAAGTGAAATAGTTGAATTAAACTCACCAATGAAAACGCGCGACATTGGGTAAGCAAGCACGATCATTGCAACGCTAAAGAAAACTGCGAACACGCTTATTGCGCGAAGCCCCGCAGAGAAATCTTTTTTGAACAGATCCATTTTCTTTTCGTATGCGTGCTGGGCCATCTTGGTGAAGTATGCGGTGGCAACAGAAACAGTTACTACCGAGTGCGGCACCATGAAAATCAACCAAGCCACACCGGCAACTGCTACCGATGCCACGGTTGCGTTTTGCGCACGAGCGGCGATGGCCTGCGATGCCACGATGGTCTGCACCACTCCACCAATTTGAGTAACCACAACCATGCCCAGCGACCACGTTGCCGCCTTTAGCGCCGGGCGCAATCCAAATCCGCGCCACTTGAAATTCAAATTGAACTTAATGTCTGCGCGCTTCCAAGCCCACAGCAAAATAATTGCTTGTGATGCAACACCGATAGTTGCCCCACCAGAAAGCAATGCAATTTGTGATTCACTCCACTTAGTGATGTCTAGGTTTCCGGTTGGGTCAAGACCAAACAAAACGATGAACGCAATCAGACCAACCATCGACACAATGTTGTTCAACACCGGTGCCCACATGTAAGGACCAAACACACTGCGTGAATTCAGAACTTCACCAAGTAGTGAATACAAACCGTAAAAGAACAACTGTGGCAAACACCAGTAGGCAAAGGCGGTTGCCAGCGCAAGTTGCTGCGGGTTCCATCCGCTGGTGTAAAGACTTACCAACCAAGGTGCTGCAATCGTTGCGGCAAGCGTGACCAAAAGAAAAACGCTCAAGATCAAAGTAAGCAGTCGGTCAACGTAGCCCTTACCGCCATCGGTGTTGGAACGTGCCTTCACTAATTGCGGAATCAAAACCGCATTCAGCAAACCGGTAACGATGATTGCATAAACGTTATTAGGTAATTGGTTTGCAACGCCAAATGCATCGGCGGCGTCAGTGGTAACACCAATAGCTGCGGCCAAAAGAATTGTGCGAGCAAAACCAAGCACGCGAGAAAGAATGGTTCCCGCTGCCATCAGCATTGATGAACGCGCTACGCTCACTGTTTTCTGTTCTTTCGCACGGTTCGGAAAATACCAAACACCAACAGCAGCGCAATAACGCCGGCGAATGAAGCCAACATTGCAAATTCCATATCGGCATTCACGTTCATGTCAAGAATTACCGCGCGACCAAGACGAATGCCAGAGAAGGTGGTGATCCAGGCCTTAAGCATTACGTCACCGTTTGCAATCGCGTAAACCGGAACCTTTGCGGTGACAGTGGTCTGCCCGGGAATCTTCACAGACACAGCTTCAGGAATTGAAACGCGCGCATTGGTTGGTCGAACAAAAACGTGAACCACAACATCTGATTCGTAAGTGTTCTTAATTTGAATCGGAATGTTTGAGCTGCGCGAAACTAAATTGATTGCTGAACCGGGCACAATGTAAATGCCTTCGCCACCCTTGGTGTCTAGCGCGTGTGCCGGAATAGCAAAAAACACCGATGCCACTGCGAGCAAAATTGCGATTAGTTTTTTCAAACGTTTCTCGCAATCCACTCTTGAACTCCGCGAGCAATGCGACGTTCGTTTTCGTGAGCCAGGGTGACGTGCAGATTGTCGATCTCAAACCATTGCACGTCAACGGCTTCTTGCTGTGGGTCGTTTTCTACGGTTAGAAAACCGCCAACCTGTCGCATCAAAAAGTGGTGCACGGTTTTAGAAATGAGTTTGTTGCCGGCCGAGAATTCGTACTTGATATCCCCTAGGCGCTCGATGATCTCAACCTCAAGGCCGGTCTCTTCGGCAATCTCACGAATCGCGGCCTGCTCGTGATTCTCTTCACCTTCTGGGTGGCCCTTTGGCACACACCAGTCAATGCGGCCGGATCGGGTTTCGCGGCCAATCAGTGCTACGCGAAGTGAGCCATCTTGGGCCAAAACGAATCCGCCGGCAGAGGTTTCTTCCACTCGGGTAAGCCGGCGTCGCTGATTTGCGCCGTTTGCCTGTGGATTCATAAAGCAACTCTAAACCTTCGTTCAAAGTGGTGCCCTGTGGCACGATTAGAGGATGCTCGATGTGAAAGTGGCGCTAGCCAACCTGGAGCGGACTACCGACAGTCCGCTTTTTGTCACACTCGGGCGCATTTTTCAGGAGGCCGGTCACGAGCTTTCGCTGGTTGGCGGGCCGGTTCGCGATGCCTTTCTTGGCCGCAAAGCCCCTGACCTAGATTTCACCACTTCGGCCAACCCCGATGAAACCCTGGCAATCCTCAAGCCCCACGTTGATGCCCACTGGGATATCGGCCGCGCCTTTGGCACTATCGGTGCTCGAATCGGCGATGACACCATTGAAATCACCACCTACCGGGCCGACCAATACAGCCAGGATTCGCGAAACCCAGAGGTTACCTTTGGTAAATCGCTTGAAGATGACCTGTTTCGCCGCGATTTCACCGTAAATTCAATGGCCCTGCGCTTAACTGCACCCCCAGGGGGAGCCGAACCGGGCGCAGTAGGTTCCAAGCAATTTGTAGACCCATATAAAGGTCTGCAGGATCTGCTGGATGGTGTGCTGCGCACCCCGGGCAAGCCAGAGGACTCGTTCTCGGACGACCCGCTTCGCATGCTTAGGGCCGCCAGATTCGCCAGCCAGCTGGGATTCGAGATTGAACCGGCCACTTTTGAGGCCATGCAGGCTATGGCTGGGCGCATTGAGATCATCTCGGCAGAGCGAATCCAGGTGGAGTTAACCAAGTTAATGACTGGCAAGCACCCCCGCGCCGGCCTTGAAGCCCTGGTAGACAGCGGGCTTGCGGCCCAGATCCTGCCTGAATTGCCAGCCCTAAAGCTGGAAACCGATGAGCACCACCACCATAAAGATGTCTACGAGCACACCTTGACCGTGGTCGAGCAGGCCATTGACTATGAAAAGGACTACAACCTAGAGGGCGACTTTGTGCTGCGCTTTGCCGCGCTGATGCACGATACCGGCAAGCCGCTGACCCGCAAACTAGAGCCGGGCGGCGGGGTTAGCTTCTATCACCACGATATGGTGGGCGCCAAGCTGACCATTAAGCGCATGAAGGCCCTGAAGTTTGACAACGACACCATCAAGGCCGTGGCCCGATTGGTTGAGCTGCACCTTAGATTCTTTGGATATTCAGACCAGGCCTGGACCGATTCGGCCATTCGCCGCTACGTTCGCGATGCCGACGACCAGTTGCTCCGCCTGCACGCCCTGACCCGTGCCGATGTGACCACCAGAAATAAGCGCAAGGCCGATCGCCTGGCTCACGCCTATGACGATCTGGAACAGCGCATCGGTGTGATCATGGAGCAAGAAGAGCTCAACGCGCTTCGCCCGGATCTGAGCGGCGAAGACATCATGCGAATACTGGACCTTAAGCCGTCGAAGCAGGTGGGCGAGGCCTATGCGTTTTTGATGGAGCTTCGTTTAGAAGAAGGCCCGATAGGTGCCGAGGAAGCGGAAAAGCGCTTGCTTGCTTGGTGGGCCAGCCGGTAGACTAGCGAGGTTGCCCGGAGGCCAAGTCCTCGTATCGGTGTCTACAAAGAAATATGCAATTTACCCTCCTGTCATGGAAATCCCATGGCCGTTCTAGTCCAAAGGAGGTGGGTTAGTTATGCATAAGTATGAGCTCATGGTAATTCTCGATCCAACCATCGAAGAAAAAACCGTCTCACCATCACTCGACAAGTTCCTAAACGTAATCCGTAATGCCAAGGGCACTATTGACAACGTTGATCTATGGGGCCGCCGTCGTCTTGCTTACGAAATCGCTAAGCACAAAGAAGGTATCTACGCAGTGGTTAACATGACCGCTACTTCAGAAGCAGTTCTTGAGTTGGATCGTCAGCTAAAGATTTCTGAAGCAGTTTTGCGTACCAAGGTTCTTCGCGCAGAAGAGGCAATCGTAAAGATTGTTCCTGTTGAAGTTCCTGACTTCTCAAAGTCTGAAGATGCACCTCGCAAGGGTCCACGTAAGTCAGCTCCTCGAAAGAGCGAGTAATTACAAATGGCTGGCGAAGTTAACGTCACAATCGTTGGCAATCTTGCCGATGATCCAGAACTGCGTTACACCCAGGGTGGAATTGCAGTTGTAAGTGTTCGTGTTGGTTCAACACCTCGCACTTTCAACCGCACAACCAACGCATGGGAAGACGGCGAAACCGTTTGGGTTCGTTGCA
>CANGJO010000070.1 GCA_947454285.1 Microbacteriaceae bacterium
AAAAGTTTTTCAACATCTGGCAAGAAACCCAGGTCCAACATTTCGTCTGCTTCATCAAGAACCATGAAACGAATGTTGCTTAGGTCTAGAAGTTTTTGCTTTGAAAGGTCAATCAAACGACCAGGTGTTCCAACGATTACCTGAGCACCCGCGTTGATCTCGGCAACCTGCTCCTCGTAAGACTTGCCACCGTAAATTGCAGCAACCTGTGTTGCGCGGTTGGCCGAGGCCAGCTTTAGGTCGTCGGCAACCTGAATGGCAAGTTCGCGAGTTGGTACAACTACCAGCGCCTTGGCACCTAGTTCTGGATTGGTGCCCAGGCTCTGCAGCAGCGGAAGACCAAAACCAAGGGTCTTACCGGTACCGGTCTTGGCCTGGCCAATGATGTCCTGACCAGTCAGAGCAAGCGGAATAGCCTGTTCCTGGATTGGAAACGGACTGGTGATGCCTCGGCTCTCGAGGGCATCAACGATGTCCTGATCAATGCCTAATTCCTTGAAATTCAAAATGCTCCTAAGTCTTGCCTAGTCTACTCGTGGGGTTATCCTTGATGACGTGTTCGAATGGCTAAAGCGTCTACGTACCACCGCCCGCAATTTCACATTGCCAGCGCGTGAGGAGCGAGGCGCACGCAACACAGAGAAGGTAAACCTCAAGCCATACACCCCAGAGCCAAAAGTATTTCTTGGTCAGTTGGCCTACCTTCAGTTGAGTCAGTTCGAGATTCTGACCAGCGAGTTGAAGTACTCACCTAATACTCAGTACAAGGCAGAGCTTGGCGAAGCTGCTGCCAAGAGCTTTGAGAAGTACCGCGCAATCTCAAAGAAGATTGCCGCCATGGGTATTGACCCAACCGATGCAATGGACCCGTTTGTTGAGCGCATCGAGACTTTTCACTCACGCACCCACGGCCTCGACTGGTACGAGACCGTAATCAAGATTTACCTGGTGTCTGGTTTGCTTGATGATTTCTATCGTCGTCTTGCAATTGGCTTAGACCCCATAACCCGTGCCGAGGTAGAGAAGGCATTGAAGGACACCAAGTTTGAAGCTTTTGCTAAGAAGGTGTTGCTTGAGTCAATGGCTCGCGATGCGCAACTGGGTTCACGCCTAGCACTTTGGGGTCGCCGAATCATGGGTGATGTTTTACTTGAGCTTCGTGCCGCATTCGACAATCGCAAATTGGCTGGAATTACAAAAACCAAGAAGTTAACTCTTGACGAAGAGCGCGCGGTTAATTTGGCTTCTTATTCAAAGCTTGAACCGTTGATCACGGAACTTATCGGTGCTCACACAATGCGCATGGATGCGCTGGGGCTAACTGCCTAAATTAGGCGCTAAGAATAACGACGTCGTCGTTACTTGAGCTAACTTTCTTAGCCACTGGCTTTAGTGACTTGCCAGCCGCACGACGTGAGTCAATGTACTTCGCGCCAAACCACATCGCAGCTGGCATACCCAACATCACGATTAACCAAATCCAAACCTGGTCGTAGTGCAATCCTGCCCAGGTGCCAATGATCCAAAGCAAGCTACCTGAAATCACGCCAAGTGCGGTTGGCACCCATGAACCGTAGTTGTCGCTTTTTACGCCAACGTATGGAGCAACTAGGCCAAGAATTCCGGCGTAGATAACGATGAATAGAACGTTAAGAAGTGAGATGAAGTCCATTAGGCAATAAATCCAACTCGGCGAGTTTCTTCTTCGCCGATTTCTACGTAGGCGAGGGCATCGGTCGGCACAACGAACACGCGTCCCTTGTTGTCAACTAGCTGTAGCACCTTGGCGCCACCTTCTAGTGCCGCAGCAACTGCAGACTGAACCTCGGCAGCAGTTTGTGCTGACTCGAAGCTAATCTCACGTGAGCTTTGGCGAATGCCGATTTTGATGTCCATCGCAGACCTTTCGTTTACGAGTCAACATTACGACACCGGTGCCACCGCGGGCGCCAGTAATGTCACTATCTCAGGGTAGTTTTGAGCGCATGAGGGTGACTACGGTATTTGCGTCTCCGGGCGCGGGCAAGACTACCCAGGTCAAGAGTCGTTTTGAGGCCGCGGTCGCCGAGGGATTATCGGTTGATCAGGTGCTGGTTTTAGCGGCCAGCCGTGAGGCCGCGAACGCACTTCGTGATGAATTGGCGCTCAGCCTGCAGCAGGCAACTCCGGGTTCGCTGGCCCGCACTCTTACTTCCTTTGCCTTCGCGATCATGCGTACCAAGGCCATCGCCACGGGTTCGCCGCTGCCAGAGCTAATTAGCGGTAGCGAGCAGGATCGCATTCTGGCCGAGGTTATCGGTGTGAGTATTGATCAGCCGTCGGGCAGTGGTTGGCCAAAGCACATCAATGCGCAGGTCATGGGGCTAAATGGTTTTCGTGCCGAGCTGCGTGATTTGATTACTGCCGCGTTGGAGCACGGTGTGAACCCCGATAGATTGCGCGAGCTGGGTGCGACCAATAAGAAGCCTGAGTGGGTTGCCTCGGCAGATTTGTTTGAACAGTATCTGGCAGTTGTTTCCGGTGCCGATTACGAAAGTCGATACGACACCACCATGCTGTTGCGCGAGGCTGCCGATTGGTTGAACGCGCTCGCCGAATGGCCAGCTGCGATTGCAGACATCAAGTTGATTTTGGTTGATGACGCACAAGAGTTAACTCCGGCCGCCAGCAACCTTTTGCAGACACTCTGTTCACGCGGAGCCGATTTAGTTTTGGTTGGCGACCCCGATGCCTCAACACTTGGTTTCCGTGCTGCCGATCCAAGGGCAATGAGTAATTTGGCTCAGGCAATTGCAAAGGCGCACGGGGCAGCAGTAGAAGAAATCTTTTTGCAGCCTGAGCATGCAATTCGCACGCCGGCGATTTCTAGAGTGCTGGCCAAGGTCAGTTCGCAAATCGATACTGCACGTGCCGGTAGACAGCGCAAGGGTTTGAACCCGCAACAGTCGCTAGTTGATGCCGACAACCAAGGCCTTGAGGGGCACGTGTTTAATCAGCCGCAAGCTGAGGTTGCCTGGTTGGCCAGGCGCCTGCGTGAATTACATCTTTACGACGGCATTGCCTGGAATCAAATGGCTGTGGTTGCCCGCTCGCGAGGGCAACTTGATCAGCTAGCCGTAGACCTGGCTCACGAATCTGTGCCGGTTGATGTTGCCGGTTCGCAGAGTGCGTTGCGCGATGAATTTGGTTCACGAATTTTGCTGCGGGTTGCCGAGGTGTTGTTGAATGCACGCCAGGTTGATGCAGCTCTCGCTGTTGAACTCTTAACTTCACCGCTTTGCGGGCTTGACTCTCTTGGCCTGCGCAGGCTTCGCCGTGGTTTGCGACGCGAAGAATTGCTGGCCGATGGCACTCGTAATAGCGATGAACTTCTTGCCGAACTTTTTGATGCTGCTGGTTCGGTGGTGACCATCAAGAGCCAAGAAGGAAAAAAGGTAGACCGCTTCTTGAAAAACTATTTTGCCGGTGCCGCTATCGCTAGTGATAAATCACAAAGCATCGAGGACTTGCTTTGGCAGATTTGGGATTCATCTGGTTTGGCAAAGCAGTGGCAAGAGTTGTCTCGCGGTGTTGGCGAAGTTGCGCTGCAGGCCAATAGAAATTTGGATTCGGTGCTTGCTTTGTTTGCTGCGGCCAATCGGTACGCCGAGCGCAATCCTGGTGCCGACCCACGCGTATTTGTAGACCAACAGTTGGCGCTTGGCCTACCTGAAGACACTCTGGCGCTCAACGACAACCAAAAGCAATCCGTGCTGCTGCTAACGCCATCGGGATTAATTGGTCGCCGCTTTACCGTGGTTGCAACACCGCAGCTGATTGAGGGAGTGTGGCCGAACCTGCGTCCGCGATCGTCACTGCTTGGTGCAACAACACTTGATGGTTTGATGTCTGGCCGAATTCAAGACGCAACGCAAACGCAGCGTTCTGAGTTGCCAGATGAACTGCGCATGCTGCACAAGGCGGTTGGCGCGGCTAGCGAGCGCCTGTTGGTTTCGTCGACCAGCAGCGAAGACAATCAGATTTCGCAATTCATTGGTTTGATGTTGGGTGAAATTCCCGAGCCAACCAATTACGACTCAGGTGCGCTGACTCTGCGCGGAATGGCCGGCTCGTTGCGTCGCAAGTTGGCGCAGAGCTCCGGGCCTGAGTCAGACAGCTTTGCGCTTGGGCTTGCTCGTTTGGCCAGCGCCGGTGTTGCCGGTGCACACCCCGATAGTTGGTACGGCCTCTTGCCGCTTTCTACGATTGAGCCACTCGCCGACCTGGAAAACGAAGAAGTCGTAATTCGTCCGTCGCAGCTTGAGAATTTTGTGAAGTGTCCGCTGCACTGGTTCCTAAATGCGCACGGCGGTGGCGACAAAACGTTCTCGGCAAATCTTGGTTCACTGGTGCATAAGGCCTTGGAGCTAGGTGCAGAGGTAAATGAAGAATCACTTTGGAAACTAGTTGAGTCAAAGTGGCACACGCTAAATTTTGAATCCGATTGGCTTGAGCAAGCGGGCGAGCGCAAGGCCAAGAAGATGATTGGCAACATGGTGCAGTACCTGCGCAAGTTTGAAGCAGATGGCGCACAGGTGATTGGTCGAGAAGTTAGTTTTGAATTCAAGATCAACCAGGCCCTAGTTCGTGGCCAGGTTGACCGTCTGGAGCTTTATCCGGATGGTCGCGTAATGATTGTTGATCTGAAGACCGGATCAAAGGCATTCACCGCAGAAGAAGCTCGCGAGAATCCGCAACTTGGTTTGTATCAATTGGCATTTGATAACGGCGCATTCGAAAGCCTGCTGCAGTGGCCAGAGGGATTCAATCCAAGCGATGCCAAGCTGGCCGGCGCCAAGTTGCTGCTGGTAAGTGGTGACAAGCCAACCGAGCGCGAGCAAAATTCGATCGATGACAACTCCGCCTCGCGAAACAATTTTGAAAACATGATTGCGGCCGCGACCCGTGGCATGGCAATGGAAGAGCAAGTGTTTGTTGCACAGGTTGGTTCGCACTGCACAAATGAAAATGAATTTGGTTCGTGCAAGATTCACCTGACCAAGGCGGTGAGTTATGCCGGCTAGTTACAAGTACAGCGCTAATCAGGTTTACCAAGTGATTAAGCCTTTCGAGCTAACCGTTGAGCAGGCTGCGGCAGTTCAAGACGCCAGCATTGATTCGCCTACCTTGGTGGTTGCCGGCGCCGGTAGCGGCAAGACGGAACTGATGGCAGTGCGTGTGCTGTGGCTGGTGGCCAATGGCTTTGCTCGGCCAGATCAGATTCTTGGCCTTACCTTTACCCGCAAGGCCGCTGCCGAGTTGAGCAAGCGTATCTACGAAAGCCTGCTGAAACTTCGTGACAG
>CANGJO010000071.1 GCA_947454285.1 Microbacteriaceae bacterium
CGAACAACTGTTCGTCTATAGAACAAGAATACGGGTATACCCCGACATTTTGTCAAGATATTTGTCTATTTTTCGAAAATGTGTTTGATATTCCCCAAAATAGCGAATACAGTTTCGATAGTGGCCCTTATAACATGGGCCTCGGACATTGAAGAAAGGCCCTGCCATGGAAGACAAGCGCCCAACCCGTCGCGCCTCCAGTTTGAGCCCAATGCAGGAGCGAATCCTTCAGACCATTCAGCGCTCTAAAGCTGAGCGTGGCTACGTACCGAGCATGCGCGAGATTGGCCTTGAGGTTGGCTTGTCATCCCCTGCCAGTGTGAGCCACCAGCTAAACCAACTTGAACTTGCCGGCTACATCAGCCGCGACCCAAAGCGCCCACGCACTATCGATGTGTTGATCGAAGTTGCCGGCTGGGAGGGTCAAGATGGCCAGGTTGCCGAAAACCCAACCCCGATAGGCGATGCCGCAATGGTGCCGATGGTTGGTCGCATTGCAGCCGGTGGTCCGATAACCGCCGAGCAAAACGTTGAAGAGATTTTCCCACTGCCGCGTCAACTAGTTGGCAAGGGCGATCTGTTCTTGCTCAAGGTAGTTGGTGAATCAATGATTGATGCCGCAATTTGCGACGGCGACTGGGTGGTTGTTCGTCAGCAGCAGACCGCAGAGAACGGTGACATTGTTGCCGCACTGCTCGAAGACGAAGCAACTGTAAAAACTTTTAAGCAACAAGATGGCCACACCTGGTTGTTGCCACGCAATTCATCGTTCGCACCAATTCTTGGTGACCACGCGGTGATTCTTGGAAAAGTTGTAGCAGTACTTCGCAGCGTTTAGGCTGCACGCGCAAGCGCTTAGCAGTGATGTCTGATTTACTGCACTGCTCGCGCAAGCGCTATGCAGTGAGAATAAATCCTCACACCATGACCAGATAGTCGCCGAGCTCGGAGGCCATTTCTGGTTTCACCATTGCACGCACGAAGGTTCCACCTTCGCGGTAATCCAAAACCATAATTCTGCTGTTCAAATGCAAACGCGAAACTAGGTCTCCCCTGTCGTACGGAATCAGTGCAGCGATTTCAACGTTTGGTTCAGGCAACAACGAAGCAATAATTTGTAGCAACTCATCGACACCTTCACCGGTGCGAGCAGAGACACCGATGGAATTTGGTTCCATTCCGCGCAGCGCCATTCGATGGGTCTCATCGGCAAGATCGATCTTGTTAAAAACAATCAGTTCTGGAATATCTCTGGCACCAACTTCACCAATTACGTTTCGAACCGTGGCAATCTGACCCGATGGATCAGGGTGAGAAGCGTCAACCACGTGCACAATCAAATCGCTGGCAGCAATTTCTTCCAGCGTTGAACGGAAGGCTTCGACCAATTGGTGCGGCAGGTTGCGCACGAAGCCCACGGTATCGGCAAGTGTGTAGTCGCGACCATCGGGGGTCTTTGCCTTGCGCACGGTTGGATCCAGGGTTGCAAACAGTGCGTTCTGCACAAGTACACCTGCTTGAGTCATGCGGTTCAGCAGCGAAGACTTGCCAGCGTTGGTGTATCCGGCAATTGCCACAGCGGGAATTGCATTTCGTTCACGGTTGGCTCGCTTGGTTTCGCGTGCCGGCTTCATTGCCTTGATCTGCTTGCGCAACTTGGCCATACGAGTGTTGATGCGGCGACGATCCAACTCAATCTTGGTTTCACCTGGGCCACGAGAACCCATGCCAACACCACCGGCAGCCTGGCCACCGGCCTGACGAGACATTGACTCACCCCAACCACGAAGACGCGGCAATAGGTATTCAAGCTGAGCAAGCTCGACCTGAGCCTTACCCTCTCGGCTCTTGGCGTGCTGGGCAAAGATATCTAAAATAACAGCGGTGCGATCGATCACCTTGATGTTGATGACGTCTTCTAGTGCGCGTCGTTGGCTTGGTGCTAACTCTGTGTCAGCGATGACGGTATCTGCCCCGGCGGCTTGCACCAGTTGCTTCAGTTCTTGCGCCTTACCCTTACCTAAGAAAGTTGCTGGGTCTGGATTGGCGCGACGCTGCAACAGTCCGTCGAGCACAGTTGCCCCGGCAGTCTCGGCCAGTGCGGCAAGTTCGCGCAAAGAGTTCTCGGCATCAAGCAGGGTGTTGTTTCCCCAGAGGCCAATCAGAATTACCTTCTCAAGACGAAGCTGGCGATACTCAACATCGGTGATGTCTTGAAGTTCGGTCGATAGACCGGCAACGCGCTTTAATGCCGAGCGATCCTCGAGTTCAAACTGATCGCCATCGGTGTCGCTATAGCCGTGAGTCTCGGCAGCACCCAGTGCCTCGGCGCGCTCACCTCGACGCAAAATACGTTCGACAACCTCGTCGCCACGGGATGAACCGTGAGTGAAAGTTGGCGTCTCATCCTCGCCAAACTCTTCATGGTTGTCTTTGTTCTTCACGCAACTAACACTAGTTTGCCTATCTGTAATAGTGTTTCGCTATGTCCTCGGAACACTATTTCTCGGAGACTCCCGGTAGTAATTACAAGCCAAAAGAAATCAACGTCACGATCAACGGTCGCGAAGTATCGGTTACCACTGCAGGCGGAGTCTTCAGCCCAGATCACATTGATCAGGGTACGAATGTGTTACTCGCACACCTTGACGAGGCTCCGGCCGGCGGCGACATTCTGGACATTGGTTGCGGTTGGGGTCCAATAGCTCTTTCACTTGCATCGCACTCTCCCAAGGCAACCATTTGGGCGGTAGACGTAAACGAACGCTCCCTTGAATTGACCGCAGCAAATGCGGCACGACTTGGACTTACAAACATCAAGTGTGTGAAGCCCGAAGAAGTACCAAGTGATTTGAAGTTCAGTGGAATTTGGTCGAACCCACCAATTCGCGTTGGCAAGGAAGTGCTACACGAAATTTTGTTGACCTGGTTGCCGCGATTGCAGGATGAAGCGGATGCCTTTTTGGTAGTGCAAAAGAATCTTGGTGCCGATTCACTACACCGATGGCTTGAGGCCGAACTGCCCGAGAATTTTTCGACTATTCGCGTGGATACCGCAAAATCTTTTAGGGTCTTACGCGTTCGCAATAAATAATTGCAGAGCAAAAATTAGCGAACTACCGACTTCAACTCTTCAAGGTCAAGCTGACCGTCGTAAACCAATTCGGCTGCACCACTTAGACCAACGTGTTCACCATCTTCAGTTGCAAACATGCGCACACCAAGAACTCCGCCCGGTACGCGTACCTGCCAAATGTTTGGGGCACCGGCGCCGGCCCAGTGGCGAGTTGCTAGAGCTGCGGCACAGATTCCGGTTCCACAAGACAGGGTCTCACCCACACCACGCTCATAGACTCGCATGTTGATGTGACCAACGCCGTCCTTAACAATTGGTTCTGCCGGAACAACGAATTCAACATTGGCACCATTTGCCGGAGTTGGTTCGATGCCTGGTTCTTCATAAAGATCAAGACCGGCAAGTTCCTTACCTGACGCAAGCGCAACAACATAATGTGGGTTGCCAACATTGATACCGATGCCAGGTCTGGCGACCTCAAGACCATCGGTGTGAATCAGAGCTTCACCACCATCAAGCTTCCAGCGACCAATGTCTACTGCGAAGCCAGACATGTTGCGTTGCAAATCCTTAACTCCAGCGCGAGTACCGATTGACAGAGTCTCGCTATCGGCAAGTTCCACCAGACCGCGCTCGGTGAGATAGCGCGCAAAAACGCGAGTGCCGTTTCCGCACATTTCTGCGGTAGAGCCGTCGGCGTTGTAGTAGTCCATGAACCAAACTGCGCCTGGTTCTTCGGCCAGAATTGCCGCTCCATCGGGGTGATTGGCAGATTTGATGACGCGGATAAACCCATCTGCGCCAATTCCAAAGTGACGGTCGCAGATTTTTGCAATCTGCTCTTGGGTCAGGCTAATTTCGCCATCGGCATCTAACACCAGCACAAAGTCGTTGCCTGTGCCGTGGCCCTTGGTGAAATTAATCTTGGTCATTCATCAAGCCTAAAGCCCAAGCCACGCGCTTACTTGATTTGCCGCATTGGAATTCATTTCCTGATCCTGGTAGTCCAGCCACTGAATACGGTTGTTCCTGCGGAACCATGACATTTGACGCCGCGCGTATTTTTGCGTGAGGCGAACGGTGTCGGCGATTGCTTCATCCTGCGTCATCACGCCATCAATCTGCGCCAGCGCCTGACTGTAGCCAATAGCGCGCCTTGAGGTCTTACCTTCACGAATACCCAACGGAATTAGTGAAAGGGCCTCTTCGACCAGACCCAACTCCCACATCTTGTGCACGCGCTTTTCAAGGCGCTGCACTAAATCTTCGCGTGGACCATTTACACCGATTTCAAGAACGGGCTGCCAACCTTCTGGCTCATCCGGAAGTGCGGCCGCAAAAGGCTCACCGGTAAGGGTGATGATCTCGATTGCTCGAACCGAACGACGACCATTCTCTGGAACGATTCGACTGGCCGCGATTGGATCAAGCGCCTTTAGTCGGCGATGCATCTCGTGTGGTCCATGTTCCTCGAGATCGGCTTCCAACTGCAACCGAAGATCGGCATCACGTGCCGGGAATTCAAAATTATTTAGTACGGCGGCAATGTAGAGCATTGAGCCACCAACCAGTACTGGAGTAATCCCCTGTGCTTGTAGTTCAGTAATCAGTGGACGAGCGACCGCTTGGTATTCGGCAGCGGTTGATTCATATGTGATTTCAAGCCAGTCAATTAGGTGGTGCTTGATGCCGCGGCGTTCTGCGATGGAAAGTTTTGCGGTACCAATGTCCATGCCGCGATAAAACTGCATTGAGTCACTGTTTACGATTTCAGCTTTTCCGCCGGCAGTCACAATTTGATCAACGATTGCCAGGCCAAGATCCGATTTGCCTGCACCGGTTGGACCAACTACCGCAATTAATTTATTTTGCATTAGTGATGCGAGTGGCCGGCGTGATCGTGAGCGGCTTTTGGTTGCCCAATTGTTGGCAGACCCAGTGACACTGATGACTTCGCACCGTCGTTAGCACTTGGCACAGCGCAAGCTGCAGCCTCGGCGCGATCCCATGCGTCGCCAGCGATTGTTCGGCGAACCGAGTAATTCTTTTGGTCGTCGGCAAGCAAGTGATATGGAGCAGCATCTGTGACGACTACGGTGACCATGTCACCTGGGCGTGGAACTTCAGCACCGGCAGGAACTTCAAAGTGCACCAAACGATTTTCAGGTGTGCGTCCACTCATGCGGGCGGTGGCATCATCCTTGCGACCTTCGTAAGCGACTAGCACCTCTAC
>CANGJO010000072.1 GCA_947454285.1 Microbacteriaceae bacterium
ATGTAGCGAACCGGCTTGGCATTCTTTGCCGGCGCCTCGCCAACCGCAACGCGGCCATCACCAGAAATTTTTACCTCGGTATCAACCGGAACGTAAATCAAATCGGCTGTGCCATGAAACACCGATACTCGGCCGTTCAGGAACTGACTCTTAAAGTCCGACTCCCCCGCCTCTCGGTATTCAACGGTGAGGCCCTTGCCCTCTAGCGGAAAAATAATTCTTTCGACGCCATCGGCCGGGATGTGAAATGAATGTCCTTCAAGCAGGGTGCCAACCTTAAGTCCGGTGTGCTGCCAACCCTCAATAGAGGAATCGACAACTACGTCCCAGCCATCTTGGCTGAGCTCACCCTTCTTGAAGAACCAATTCATTTGTATATCTTCTTAGGTTTTAGTTCTGTGGGAAACCAAGGTTGATACCACCGTGGCTTGGGTCAAGCCAACGAGAGGTCATGGTCTTCTCGCGAGTAAAGAACTTAACGCCTTCAACGCCGTGGGCCTTGGTGTCACCAAATGCCGAGTTCTTCCAACCACCGAATGAGTAGTAAGCAACTGGTACCGGAATTGGAACGTTGATACCAACCATGCCAACTTCGATCTCGTTCTGGAAGCGACGCGCTGCACCACCATCGTTAGTGAATATTGCAACACCGTTTCCGTACTCACCATCGTTGATTAGCTTTACACCCTCGTCGTAGCTGTTCACACGAACAACGTTTAGCACTGGGCCAAAGATTTCATCGGTGTATGCCTTTGAAGTTAGTGGAACATTGTCGATCAGGGTTGGGCCAAGCCAGAAACCGTTCTCGTCTCCGTCAAAGTTCTGCTTACGGCCATCAACGATGATGCGTGCGCCATCTTTCTCGGCAATTTCAATGTAGCCAGCAACCTTGTCGCGGTGCTCCTTGGTAACCAACGGGCCCATGTCGCAACCACGACGACCGTCACCGGTGCGTAGCTTGCCCATGCGCTCAACAATCTTGGCAATTAGGTCATCGGCAACCGGCTCAACTGCAACGGCAACAGAGATTGCCATGCAGCGCTCACCAGCAGAACCAAAACCAGCGTTGATCATTGAGTCAGCAACTAGATCTAGATCTGCGTCTGGCAAAATCAACGCGTGGTTCTTTGCGCCACCAAGAGCCTGAACGCGCTTGCCGTGCTTTGAACCCTCTTCGTAGATGTACTTAGCAACCGGTGTTGAACCAACAAACGAGATTGCCTTGATGCGCTCGTCTTCAAGCATTGCCTGAACGGTTGTACGGTTTCCGTTTAGCACGTTGAATACACCATCAGGAAGACCGGCTTCCTTCCATAGCTTTGCCATCCAAAGGGTTGCACTAGGCACCTTCTCTGAAGGCTTCACAACTACGGTGTTACCCGCAGCAATCGCAATTGGGAAGAACCACATTGGCACCATTGCTGGGAAGTTGAACGGAGAGATGATTCCAACGACGCCAAGTGCCTGGCGGATTGAGTAAACGTCTACACCCGATGATGCGTTCTCGGTGAACATGCCCTTCAAAAGGTGAGGCATGCCACAAGCGAACTCAACGACTTCTTGACCACGGGTTACTTCACCTAGTGCATCGTCAAGAACCTTGCCGTGCTCTTCTGTAATAAGTGCAGCACACTCGTGCTTGCGCTCGTTAAGTAGTTCGCGGAACTTGAACATGATTGCCTGCTTGCGAGCCTGAGACATGTCACGCCACTTAGGGAATGCAGCCTGAGCAGTAGCAAATGCTGCTTCAATCTCATCTGGGCCCGCAACATTTACTTGCTTGGTGGCAACACCAAGGGCTGGGTCAGTCACCAATGCAACGTGATCAGGCTTTCCGTCTACTGCCTGGCCGTTAATCCAGTGTGAAACTACAGGTAGATTGCTCATTTGATTTCCTATTCTTTTTAGCCGTGAACTAGCTTGACGGCGGTGTCGATGGCTGCACCTACGTTGCCATCTTGTGGGTAGAGAAGACTGCGACCAATAACCAAACCACGAACACCAGGAAGCTCAAGAGCCTTTTCCCAAGATGCGTAGGTTTCGTTTTGGTCACCAACTGGGTCTCCACCTAAAAGCAAGGTAGGTAGAGTGGTCGATTCCATGACTCGGGCCATGTTCTCGACGACAGGCAACTTCATCCAGGTGTAAGCCGATGAGTTACCAAGAGCACTTGCAATACCGATTGAATCGATAACTGCATCGGTGCCAAGATTGTTTTTGATTTTTCCGTCAACCCATTCGCTCATAAATGGCTCAAGCATGATTGGAATTCTTGCAGCCGCTGCATCGTTCACAGCCTTGTGTGAAATCTCCAGCATGTTCGAGGTGCCGGCGTCGTTTAGGTTTACCCGGTTTAGCATCTTGGCAAAATCAAGGTTGTCGCGCACGATTCCGTTGATGTCATAGCCGGTGATGCGATCGTCCATCTCAAAAGATGATCCGCGAAGTCCGCCACGGTTTAGTGAACCAACTACTAGCTTGCCTTCAAGACAACCAAGCAGCGCAAGGTCATCGATGATGTCTGGTGTACCAAGCACACCGTCAACACCAGGGCGAGAAAGTGCGGTAGCCAAACGGGTAAGTAGGTCGTAGCGGTTTTCCATGGCGCGTGGATCATTGCGCACTGCAACTGCATTGCGTGCAGGGTGATCGGCGGCAATGATAAACAAACGGCCATCACCCTGAATTACATCGCGACGACCACGCTTTGAATAAATCTCAGCAAGTTTTTCTGGTTGCGCTGCACGAACTTCACGCAATTTTGAAAAGTCAAGACTCATTACTTCATTCCCTTCAGAATGTCTTCTACTTCTTCAAAAGTTGGCATCGCGGTTGAACATTCCAAACGGCTGGCCACGATTGCACCAGCCACGTTTGCAAAACGCAAAATGCGCTCCAGCTCCCAACCCTGCAACAGGCCGTAGCAGAATGCGCCACCAAAGCTGTCGCCGGCACCAAGACCATTTACTACGTCAACAAAGTAAGGCGGAACTTCTACGGTCTGTTCGCGAGTTTTGGCAAGCACGCCCTTAGGTCCCTGCTTTACAACTGCAATTTCAAGACCGCGCTCTAGCAGTGCATCGGCCGCGCGCATTGGCTCAGTCTCACCAACTGCAACCTGACACTCTTCTTTGTTGCCAATCGCGATTGAAACATGAGCCAAAGCTTTTTCAACTTGCTCAGTTGCAAGCTCTGGTGAATCCCAGAACATTGTGCGGTAATCAAGGTCAAGAATTGTGTGCTGCTTGCGCGCACGAGCATCCCAAGCTGCAAAGTGAGCGGTGCGTGAAGGCTCTTGGCTCAAGCCAGTAACTGTTGACCAGTAGATCTTTGCGTTCTTAATTGCCTCAAGATCTAGCTCACTAGTGTTGATCACAAGATCCGGAGCCTTTGGCTCGCGGTAAAAATACAACGGGAAATCATCGGGTGGGAAAATTTCGCAGAACACAACCGGAGTTGGCAGGCCATCTACCCCAGAAACAAATTCGTCGCTAACGCCTAGGCGGCGAAGTTCTTGGTGAATGTAGTTTCCGAACGGGTCATTGCCAGTGCGGGTGATCACGGCAGATTTCAGGCCGTATTTTGCAGCTGCAACGGCAACGTTGGTGGCACTGCCGCCAAGAAACTTGCCGAACGAGGTCACGTCTTCAAGACCAACGCCCACTTGCTGCGGGTAAACATCTACTCCTACGCGTCCAATGGTGATGACATCAAATGGCTGATTGTTCTGAGTCATGCTGCTTTGCACACCTTCTACTTAGTCTGAACTAATTGTAAGCAGGTTAGCATACTTTGTCATAACATACTGACATACCGTTGCCGAATCGTGACAAATCAGACGGTAAAGAAGTGCCAGCCAAGCCACCACCAGACCACCATCAAGGCGATCCGGGTGTTTCGGTGATGCATCAAACGACCCACCAAAACCCCTAGCGGGGCCAAAATCTGCGGTTTGAGGCGCCCCAGCAGCCAAACCGCAAAGCCCAGCACTAGAACTGCCGAATACTCAATAATCGGGATCAATGGGACCCCCTGCCAGCGCCTCTACCCCGTCGAATCTGCAGCAGTCCAACACCAATCAGCATCCAGAGAGTCAAGAAGATGGCCCTACCCCATGGCGACTCCAGCACCGGGTTCACCAGGATTGAGATGGTTGGGTAAGTGGAGTCATCTTTATAGACGGTGGCATAGATGTAGGCAAAAAGCTCGGAGACGGCCATCACCAGAGCCAAGGTCATCCAAATCCACTTGGTACGGGCCATTTGCTTGGTGGCGCCAGGCTTTGGCCCGTGATCGCGGTAGTAATTCATCACCAGAGCTATGGGTGCCAAAGTCAGCAGCAGCACCCGGTCTTGCCAGCCATCGTGCTCGGTGAACAGCAAAACACTGCAACTTAAGGCAATCACCACACCGATAACCCAGCCGCTCACCTTTGGTCGCTCGGGCATGTGCAAAGGAAGCCATTTTTTCCAATCGGCAATCAGCAGCAAACTGCCGATGCCAAAAATGATTGCGTCACCCACTGATCCGCGATTGATGTGGAATGCAGTCACAAAAATCAAGACCGGCAACCAGGGATTGATGCCGCTAAGCACTCCCTTTAGCCAACGCGATAGGTACATGCCTAAAGGCTACCGTCCGTGACAGGCACCGTAACAGTGCGAAACAACGGCGGGCAGCTCTGCAAAATAGGGCAAACTTAAGGAAATCTCTGAATTAGGAAGAACTCATGCCTCTTTACAATGACATCACCGAAGCTTTCGGAAACACTCCACTTGTTCGCCTGAACCGCATCACCGATGGCGCCGCGGCTCACGTCTACGCAAAGCTTGAGTTCTACAACCCATCTAGCTCTGTCAAGGACCGCCTGGCGATTGCCATGGTGAACGCCGCCGAAGATTCTGGAGAACTAAAGCCTGGTGGCACTCTGATTGAGGCAACCTCTGGCAACACCGGAATTGGTCTGGCCATGGTTGGTGCAGCTCGTGGTTACCGCGTGATCATCGTGATGCCAGATTCTATGAGCCTTGAGCGCAAGGTGCTAACTCGCGCCTACGGTGCAGAAGTTATTTTGACTCCTGCTGCCGAGGGCATGACCGGTTCGGTTGCAAAGGCAGAAGCACTTGGTAAAGAGATTCCTGGTGCAGTTCTTGTTCGCCAGTTTGACAACCCTGCTGGTCCAAAGATTCACCGCGAGACAACCGCAGAAGAAATTTGGAAAGACACCGATGGCAAGATTGCCGCACTCGTTGC
>CANGJO010000073.1 GCA_947454285.1 Microbacteriaceae bacterium
AGAATCAGCAGAGCTCGGCAGACAGCGCACTTGAAAACCGATACGAAGCCGCACAGAAGGCTGTATCTGAAGCCGCTGCTCGAATCGATTCGTTGCGCGATGAGTTGCACAAGGCAGAGCGTGAACGTGACTCACTAGCTGCCAAGCGTTCTGCGTTGAACCTGACCCTTGAGCAAAAAGACGGTGCGTCTGAGATTTCATCGGCGGGACTTCGCGGTATTCGTGGCCTAGTAGCAACCCACATGAAGATTCAAAATGGTTTTGAGGCAGCCATTGCTGCAGCCCTTGGACCACTGGCCGATGCATTGGTTGCCGATTCTCGCGACGAGGGTCTAGCAGCAATCGAGCACCTAAAGAAGAGTGACGGTGGCCGCGTTGAACTTATCGTTGCCGATGTTGACGCCAAGGGCGCTGCCGCTAACCTTCCAAACATTGCCGGTGCTCGTTCCGCAGCCGATGTAGTTGAGGCACCAACCGGAATTCTTGCCTTGCTTTCAAGCGTGGTCATCGTTGACGATCTTGATGCCGCTCGTGAACTTTATTCACGCGACTCATCGACTTTGAAGTTGACTCTGATCACTCTTGACGGTGACGTGCTTACCGAATCAGTAATTCGCGGTGGTTCATCATCGGCTCCATCAAAGCTTGAGTTGGTTGCCGAGCGCGATGGAGCAGAGAAGCGCCTGAACGAAGTCAACAACATCATTGAGAAATCAAACTCAGAACTTGCCCAGGCTCGTTCCACTGAGGAAGCCGCCAAGGCTTCTGAAAAGGAAGCTCTTGCTGCGCTGAACGAGCAAGACGCAACTTTGGCTGCAAATGCCGAGAAGCTTGGTCGCTTGCGTGTGCAGGTAGAAGCATCAGAGGCAGAGCTTGAGCGTTTGGCGTTGGTTGCCGAAACTGCTGCCGAGGGAATCGCTGCCGCCGAAGCCGCGCTGAATGCTGCGATTACCGCGCACGATGAATTTGCTGCACAGGAACGCCCGGAACTTGATTTGGCTAACCGCCAGACTCTTGCCGACAATCTTGAGCAAGAGCGTCAGCGTGAACTCGAACTTCGCATCGAACTTGGTGCCGCAATCGAGCGCGTGCGTGTTGAGCAGGAACGTGCAACCGCACTTCGTTCACAGGTGTCAGAGGCTAAGGATGCGATTGCTCGCTCGAAGGCAGCAGCCGCCGTTCAGGCTCGTCAACTTGCTTCTGCCAAGCGTGTTCTAAACGTGCTGCCAACTCTGATGGATGCGGTTGCCGATAGTGCTTCAAAGGCTAAGTTCAAGCTGCACGAACTTGAGTCACAGCGCCAGAACCAAAACACAGAGCTTGTGAAACTTCGTGGCGAGACTGCGGAAATTCAGATGAAGCTATCGGGTTTGACTCAGAGCGTTCACGACATGGAGCTTTCAAACCACGAGAAGCGTTTGACCTTGGCAAACCTAGTTAGCCGCGCGAACGAAGAACTTGGCTTGGAGCAAACCGTTCTGCTAGAAGAGTACGGCCCAGAGATTCCAATTCCTGATGAAGAAGCCGAAGGCGGTTTCAAGCCGTTCGTTCGTGAGGAACAGCAGAAGCGCCTAAAGGATGCCGAGCGTCTGTTCGACAAGCTTGGCAAGGTAAACCCACTTGCTCTTGAAGAATTCGCGGCCCTTGAGCAGCGTCACAAATTCTTAACCGAGCAACTTGCCGACCTAACTCAGACTCGCAAGGACTTGCTTCAGATCATCGAAGATCTTGACGTGAAGATGCAAACCATTTTTGGTGATGCGTTCGAAGATACTCGTAAGGCATTTGAAACAGTATTCCCAACCTTGTTCCCAGGTGGAACCGGTTCGATCTTCTTGACCGATCCAGACAACTTGCTAACCACTGGTCTTGAAGTAACCGTCAAGCCTGCTGGTAAGCGCATCGAACGTCTCTCATTGCTGTCGGGTGGTGAGCGTTCGTTGGCAGCCGTTGCACTTATGGTTGCAATCTTTAAGGCGCGCCCTTCACCGTTCTACGTAATGGACGAGGTTGAGGCGGCCCTTGATGATGCAAACCTTGGTCGCCTGCTCCAGATTTTTGAAGACCTGCGCACAAACTCGCAGCTGATCATCATTACCCACCAGAAGCGCACCATGGAAATCGCAGATGCGCTCTACGGTGTATCGATGCGCCAAGACGGTGTTTCTGCAGTGGTTGGGCAGCGCCTAGCCGAAAAGGAGTAGTCCGTTGGCTTTTCTTTTCTGGAAAAAGAAGCGCGGTGTTGAAGGTGTTGAACCTGCGGCAGAAAATGTAGAGCAGCCGGTTCAAAATAAAATCTCCGATGCTATAAACGCATCTTCCGAAATTATTTCTGAACCGGAACTTGTAAGTGCTGCCGAGGTGCAAAAACCTGAGTTGGCCTCTGCTCCAGAAAAGCCGGCGGGACTCGTGCAAGAAAAGCCAGCGGAGTTGGAAGCTGTTGAGCTTCCTAAGCGCAGCGCAAAGAAGGGGATTCGCTCGCTATTTAGCCGTGTGAAGTTTGATCCCGAAAATATCGATGAGCTAGAAGACACTCTGATTCAGGCGGACTTTGGTGTCGATGCAGCGGCTGCGATTGTTGCCGAGGTCAAGTCACGAGCTAAGAAGCAAGGTGCCAAAACCGATAAAGAATTGAAAGAAATTCTTGCCGCAGTGCTGGAAGAAAACCTTGAGCACTCGGGAAAGGCATTGAACCTCAGCGATGGCAAGACTCCTTACGTGATTCTTGTGGTTGGCGTAAACGGTGTTGGTAAGACCACCACAATTGGCAAACTAGCCAACTGGTTGGTGCAGGGTGGCTTCAAGGTTGTTATCGGTGCTGCCGACACGTTCCGTGCCGCTGCAGTTGATCAGGTTGCCACCTGGGCAGATCGCGCCGGTGCAACTCTTATTCGTCCTAAACAAGAGGGCCAGGATCCAGCATCGGTTGCTTTTGAAACAGTTGATGAGGCAATCAAGCAAGATGCTGACATCGTGATTATTGACACTGCCGGTCGTCTGCAAAACAAGGCAGACCTTATGCACGAGCTAGACAAGATTCGTCGCGTAATTGAAAAGCAGGCGGCAATCAGCGAAGTGCTCTTGGTGCTTGATGCCACTACCGGTCAAAACGGTTTGACCCAGGCCAAGGCTTTTGCCGAGGTTGCGAATGTTTCTGGCGTAGTGCTTACCAAACTTGATGGCACCGCAAAGGGTGGAATTGTTTACTCAATTCAACGAGAGCTTCAAATTCCTGTGAAACTTGTAGGAGTTGGTGAAGGCATTGATGACTTTGCTTTCTTTGACGCCAAAGAATTCGCCAACGGTCTAGTGAATTAAGGAGGGGAGTAATGTTCGGAAATCTTTCGGATCGTCTAATTGAGACGTTCAAAAACCTTCGCAGCAAGGGCAAGTTAAGCCCGGCCGACATTGACGCAACCCTTCGCGAAATTCGTCGCGCACTGCTTGAGGCAGACGTTGCGCTTGAAGTTGTAAAGAACTTCACCACCGCGGTTCGCGATCGTGCACTTGGTGACGAAGTATCTAAGGCCCTCAACCCTGCTCAGCAGGTTGTGCAAATTGTTAACGAAGAGCTAGTCAAGATTCTTGGTGGCCAGCAGCGCAAACTTTCATTTGCCAAGACCGCACCAACCGTAATTATGCTTGCCGGTCTACAGGGTTCGGGTAAAACCACTCTTGCCGGAAAACTTGCCAAGTGGTTGAAAGACCAAGGTCAAACACCAATCCTTGTTGCGGCCGACTTGCAGCGACCAAACGCTGTTAATCAACTGCAGGTCGTCGGCGAGAGAATCGACGTTCCTGTTTTTGCACCGGAGCCAGGCAACGGTGTTGGTAACCCGGTAAGTGTTGCCAAGGATTCAATCAAGCACGCCAAGCAAAAAATGTTCAGCGTTGTCATCGTTGACACCGCCGGTCGTTTGGGTATTGACGAAGAGTTGATGACGCAGGCGAAAGATATTCGCAAGGCAGTAGACCCAGATGAAGTTCTTTTTGTAATTGACTCAATGATTGGTCAAGACGCAGTCAACGTTGCAAAAGCGTTCGACGAGGGCGTTGGCATTACCGGTGTCGTGCTAACCAAACTTGACGGCGATGCTCGCGGCGGTGCGGCGCTATCGGTGGCTTCTGTAACTGGCAAGCCAATTCTGTTTGCTTCAAACGGCGAGGCCATGGATGCCTTCGAACCGTTCTACCCAGATCGCATGGCCAGCCGAATTCTTGACATGGGTGACGTACTGACTCTGATTGAGCAGACCCAAAAGAATTTTGATGAAACAGAAGCTCGCGCAATGGCCGAGAAGCTGGCCAAAGAGACCTTCACACTCGAAGACTTCTTAGACCAGATGCAGCAGCTAAAGAAAATGGGCTCGCTCAAGAGCATGTTGGCTATGATGCCGGGCGCCGGTCAGATGCGTCAGCAATTGGATAACTTTGACGAAAAAGAGATTGACCGCACAGAGGCCATCATTCGCTCAATGACCCCGGCAGAGCGTCGTCAGCCAAAGATCCTGAATGGCTCTCGTCGTTCGCGCATCGCCAAGGGCTCCGGCATGACAGTCACCGATGTGAACTCGTTGGTGAACCGTTTTGAGCAGGCAGCCAAGATGATGAAGACCGTGGCCAAGGGTGGCGTGCCGCAAATGCCTGGAATGCCGGGCATGCCGGGCATGGTTGGCGGCTTCGGTGGCGGCAAAGCTAAGGCCAAGGATAAGAAAAAGGGCTCAAAGTCGGGCAATCCGGCAAAACGTGCGGCCGAAGAGGCTGCCCGCGCGCTTGGTCAGAAGCCTGCCGAGGGCTCATCGGGGTCCGGTTCTGCATTTGGCCTGGGCTAGTTCAACGGCAACTAACTAGCGCCACGCCCGATTTTCTGGCAGAATAGAGCGGTTGTCGCCGTTTGACCCTCTAACCAAACGATTACGACAACCCACAGAGCTTTTTCTTCCGAGTGTGCCCCCACGCTCACGGTAGATCGTTCGCCTCAATACGAATAATCAGGAGCAATACGTTGGCTGTAAAAATCCGCCTAGCACGTCACGGAAAAATCCGTACCCCGCACTACCGCATCGTTGTGGCTGACTCACGTACACACCGTGATGGTCGCGTGATCGAAGAAATCGGTCGTTACGTACCGACTAACAACCCATCAATCATTGAAGTTAACTCTGAGCGTGCTCAGTACTGGCTTGGCGTTGGCGCACAGCCAACTGAGCAGGTTGCAGTTCTTCTAAAGCTGACTGGTGACTACCAG
>CANGJO010000074.1 GCA_947454285.1 Microbacteriaceae bacterium
AAAATTACCACTCGTGCGGTTACCTCTTCGTTCCCTAAGGGCAGCGTTGCTTACACTCGTCCAAGCGTTGGCACCACGGCCGCCCGTGGTTCACAGATCAAGATTTTCGTGAGTGCCGGTGGCGCCGAGACTGTTCCTAACGTTGCTGGCATGTCAGTCACCAACGCCAAGGCAACTCTGTTGGCCGCCGGATTCTCTGCGGTTAGCGAGCCTCAGGCATCGCAGAGTCAATTCTTTGTGAAGAGCCCTACCATTCCAGCTGGAAAGGTAGTTGGCACAGATCCCGCTGCCGGTTCACCAGCCGATAAGGCTGGCGCGATTCTGCTAATCATCAGCACCGGTCCGTAATCTAAATAAACATGAACTGGTTCTTTGCCATTCTTGCTGCAGGTATTGCCTGCGCAATTTGGGGAATCGCAATCGAGCGCTATCTTTTTGTAATTCGTCGCGAGACCATAAAAATCCTGCCGCCAAATTCAACACCGATATCGGTGCTGCACATTGGTGACATTCATCTTGCACCTTGGCAAAAGCGCAAAGCCGCATTCGTTGCTTCACTAGGTGCACTGAAGCCAGATCTTGTAATTAATACCGGTGACAATCTTGGTCACGCTAATGCGATTGGTCCGGTGTTGACCGCGCTTGCTCCGCTCATGGAGCGCCCGGGGGTATTTGTAAACGGATCAAACGATTACTACGCACCGGTTTTGCGCAATCCACTTGGCTACCTGGC
This sequence comes from Microbacteriaceae bacterium, assembly GCA_947454285.1. GTDB lineage: Bacteria > Actinomycetota > Actinomycetes > Actinomycetales > Microbacteriaceae > Rhodoluna. Next base: position 734 of record CANGJO010000074.1, read on the forward strand.
TAAACCATCTGAGCGCAGCGAAGGCCCGGCGCTAGACACCGCCCGTTTGGTTGGCGGTTTCACTTCTGCTGGTTGGCTGAATCTAAATAATCGCGAGGGCCAGATAACCATCAATGGTTTGAAGCTTGGTTTCTTGGGCGTTGATGATGCGCACGATGAACTAGATAACTTGACCTCTATTCCTGGTCAAGCAAAAGCGGTTGCCGGGTGTGACTTAGTGATTGGTGTTTCGCACGCACCATACTTGCGAGTGCTTGAGGCAATGGGTGCCGCTGGGGCATCAATGATTTTTGCTGGCCACACTCACGGTGGTCAGGTGTGCTTGCCTGGTATTGGTGCGTTGACTACCAACTGTGATTTGCCGGCCAAATATGCCAAGGGAATTAGTGCCTGGAATTTCGCCGGCAAGAATGTAATTTTGAATGTTGTTGCCGGACTCGGCCACTCAATCTACGCGCCGGTTAGATTTTTCTGTCGACCAGAAGTGCGACTAATAACACTCGTCGCTAAAGACAGTTAGCTGTCATTTTGGATGCCTTAGCATCCGAAATCATGAATGCAGTGACCAGACTTTTGGCCCAAGTGCAATCCACTGGCCGGTGGTGTTTTCGCAACGTGCGGTCACGTCTTCAACAAAACAGCTGATTGAACCAACGGTGATCTTGCTTCCGCTTGGAAGCAACTGTGCATCGGTTGGGTCTTGGAACTGACCTGAAGCACAAGGGAAACCAACGATTTCACCGTTTTCTGGCTTGGCCGCAAAAAGCTCAACTTGGTAACCGTAGCTACCCTCGCAGCCGGCAGCCGGAGGAATCGGCATGTACTGAGCGGCGGCTTCGTTCTGCTCGCAAAGCACGTGGTCTGATTCTGGAGTGATTGTGCACCAGGTTGGGCCATCGCCAACGCGGAAGGTGTACCAGTCGAAACCGTCGTTATAAAGCTCCGGATCAACCTGGGTCAGCGGTGAGCTTGGAGCCTTAGGCACCAATGCCTGATCAGGCGTTGGGGTTGGCTTTGAGGTGCTCGAGGCATTGCCGCCATCAGCTGGAGTAGCACACGCCCCAAGTGTGAGAGCAAGACCCAAGCTCAATGAAACAGCAAGCAGTCTAGACATAAGTCAAGGTTATCTTGACGAAACACGAAACCCACCAAGACTCGCGTCCGGTGGGTTACGTTTTTGTAAAAAGTTTTTAGTGCTTAGAACTCCTGAGCAAGAAGCTCGGCGATCTCGTAAGTGTTCAAAGCGGCACCCTTGCGCAGGTTGTCACCAACCACGAACAACTCAATCGAGTTTGGGAAGTCCAATGACTGACGAATGCGACCAACGAAGGTTGGGTCCTGACCAACCACCATTGCCGGGGTTGGGTACAGGTGCTTCTCTGGCTCGTCAACCACGCGAATGGTTGGCTGCTTGCTCAGTACTTCACGAACCTCGTCTGGGGTTAGTGGGTTGGCGAACTTGGCGTGCACGGTTAGCGAGTGTGAAACCTGAACCGGAACGCGAACACAGCTAGCGGCAACCTTTAGATCGCTGATTCCAAGAATCTTTCGTGACTCGTCGCGAACCTTCATCTCTTCAGAGCTGTGGCCGCCGGCCTTTAGTGAACCCGCGAAAGGAATCACGTTCAGGGCAATCGGGTGGCGCCAAGGTGAATCGCTAAGGTCGTTGCCTGCTGCGGCAAGTGCTGCGCGAACGTCATCGGTGTTGGTACCTAGTGAGGCATCCTTACCTACAACTGCCAACTCCGATGCAAGCTCGTCGATGCCAGCTGCACCGGCACCAGAAACTGCCTGGTAGCTAGAAACAACAAGTTCTTCAAGCTTCCACTTGTCGTGTAGCGCACCCATTGCGGCCATCATGGTCAAGGTGGTGCAGTTTGGGTTAGAAATAATTCCGCGTGGGCGGTTCTTTGCCTGCTCTGGGTTAACCTCAGGAACAACTAGTGGCACATCTGAATCCATGCGGAATGCACCAGAGTTGTCAACGGCAATTGCACCGCGCTCTGCAGCGATTGGTGCCCATACTTCTGAAACTTCGTCAGGAACGTCGAACATTGCAATGTCGATGCCATCGAATGCCTCAGGTGCAAGTGCAACAACGGTTAGCTCTTCACCGTGAACAGTGATCTTCTTGCCAGCTGAACGAGCAGATGCAATAAGACGAATCTCGCCCCAAATGTTTGGACGGCTGTTGATGATGCCGATCATTACGGTACCTACTGCACCGGTCGCACCTACAAGTGCCAAGTTTGGTTTTGCCATGATTATCGTCCTGTTCCTGCGTAAACAACTGCTTCAATATCTGAATCTAGACCGAACGCAGTGTGAACTGCGCGAGCCGCGGCATCAACCTGATCGTCGCTGGTAATTACCGAGATACGAATTTCAGAGGTTGAGATCATCTCAATGTTGATGCCTGCTTCGGCAAGTGCACGGAACATGGTTGCCGATACACCTGAGTGGGTGCGCATACCGGCACCAACTACTGAAAGCTTTCCGATTTCTTCATCGATCTCAACAACGCGGAAACCAATCTTTGCCTTTGCAGCCTCTAGAGCTGCCGCAACCTTCTTGGTCTCTGACTTAGGGCAGGTGAAACCAATGTCGCTAACGCGATCGGTTACGTCTGAACCGGTTGGAGTGTTCTGTACGATCATGTCGATGTTGGCACCGGCATCGGCAACCAACTGGAACAACTCAGCGGCCTTACCAGGAACGTCTGGAATACCAATAACCATAACTTTGGTCTGGCCCTTGTCGATTGCTACACCAGATACGACTGACTCTTCCATGCCTGCTCCTGCTTTTCCTGAATAAACGATGGTTCCCGGATCGGTGCTGAATGTTGAACGCACACGAAGATCTACATTGTGACGACGAGCAAATTCAACTGCGCGAATGTGCAAAATCTTTGCTCCGGCTGCTGCTAGCTCAAGCATTGATTCAACGTCAATTGAGTCAAGCTTCTTGGCACCCTTAATTACGCGTGGGTCTGATGTGTAAACGCCATCAACGTCTGAGTAAATCTCGCAAAGATCTGCCTTTAGTCCGGCAGCAAGCGCAACGGCTGTGGTGTCTGATCCACCGCGACCAAGGGTGGTGATGTCTTTGGTCTCACGGTTGAAGCCCTGGAAGCCGGCGACGATTGCAATGTTTCCGGCATCAACTGATTCACGAATGCGTTCTGGGGTTACCTCGGCGATACGGGCGTTTCCGTGCACGCTATCGGTTACGATTCCGGCCTGTGAACCGGTGAAAGATTGTGACTTGGCACCAAGCGCGTTAATTGCGATGGCAAGTAGAGACATTGAGATGCGCTCACCAGAGGTAAGTAGCATGTCAAGCTCGCGAGGTGACTTGTACGGGTCGTCGGCAACAGAGTTGGCTAGATCAAGCAGTTCGTCTGTGGTGTCACCCATTGCTGAAACAACAACTACAACCTGGTTGCCAGCTTTTTGGGTTTCGATAACGCGCTTGGCTACGTGCTTAATCTTGTCGGCATCTCCTACGGATGAACCGCCAAACTTTTGCACAATCAGAGCCAAGACCGTATCTCCTTGAATCGGGGGGATTTGCGGTCAAATACCGCTCGAAGTCCCTATTCTATTGGCTTATCGGCCCGATGGCCAAGCCCAAAGCGCCCGCTTGCCAGGTGGTGGCTAGTTGACGGTGCGACGGCCTTCGAAGGCACGACCCAGGGTCACTTCGTCGGCATACTCAAGGTCGCCACCAACTGGCAGACCAGAGGCCAAGCGTGAGATTTTGATGCCCAACGGGCTAAGCATTCTGGTTAGGTAGGTGGCGGTTGCCTCACCCTCAAGGTTTGGGTCGGTGGCAATGATGACCTCTTGGATCTCAGTATTGCCCAAGCGAGCCATTAGCTCTTTGATGCGAAGTTGGTCTGGGCCAATGCCCTCGATCGGGCTGATTGCTCCACCAAGCACGTGATACAAACCACGGAACTCACGTGTGCGCTCAATTGCCTGAACGTCTTTTGATTCTTCAACCACACAGATAGCGGTTCGGTTACGACGAGCATCGCGGCAAATGTTGCACTGGGTTTCTTCTGTCACGTTTCCGCAGACCTCGCAAAAGCGAACGCGCTCTTTCACTTCTAAAAGAACCTGGGCAAGTTTTTGCGCCTGGTCGTCTTCTGTTTGCAAAAGGTAAAAGGCAATTCGCTGTGCAGACTTTGGGCCCACACCCGGCAGGCGACCAAGTTCGTCGATCAGTTCTTGAACAACGCCTTCGTACATTACTTACCGTTCTTGTCTTGCATTGGTTCGGCACCAAGCATTTCACGAAGCAGTGATTCTCCGTAGCGAGCAGATTCGTCGGCCATGCCGGAGTTACGGGATTTGGTTTCGGCAACCGGTGCTTCAGGTTCTGGTTCTGGTTCTGGTTCTGGTTCTACAACAACTGGTGCAGCGGGAGCTTCCTCTGCCTTGGTAACAACTGGTGCAGCGGGAACTTCCTCTGCCTTGGCATCAATTTGGGCCTTGAACTTAA
>CANGJO010000075.1 GCA_947454285.1 Microbacteriaceae bacterium
ATATTTAAAGCGAAATGCCAGCACAGAGAGAGCGTGCTGGCATTTCGCTTTTATCTTAGTGAAACTTAGTCGGATGCCCCACCAGCAATTTTCCCACTGATGATATCCATCACAGAGGTATCGGCAAGCGTGGTCACGTCACCAACCGGACGATCTTCGGCAACATCGCGAAGCAAGCGGCGCATGATTTTTCCGGAACGAGTCTTAGGAAGTTCGGCAACCACCATGATGGTGCGCGGACGCGCGATTGGACCAATTTCTTTTGAAACGTGATCGCGCAAAATCTTGCTGACGTCTGCATCTGAACCTGCAGCCTTGAGTTGGTCTTGACGCAAAATCACAAACGCAACAACAGCTTGACCGGTGGTCTCATCTTTTGCACCAACCACAGCTGCTTCTGCAACATATGGGTGTGACACAAGTGCCGATTCAATTTCGGCGGTAGACAATCGGTGTCCTGAAACGTTCATTACGTCGTCAACGCGACCAAGCAACCACAGGTCGCCTTCTTCGTCAAACTTTGCGCCATCGCCGGCAAAATAAATTCCGGCAAACTTTGACCAGTAGGTTTCCTTGAAGCGGTCAGGGTCGCCCCAGATTCCGCGAAGCATTGATGGCCACGGTTCGGTGATGGTTAGTAGGCCTGGTTCTTCGCGACCAAGTTCCTTACCGTCGTCGTCAAGAATCTTGATTTCAATTCCAGGCAGTGCAACCTGCGCAGAGCCCGGCTTCAAGGTGGTTATGCCAGGTAGCGGCGAGATCATGATTGCGCCGGTCTCTGTTTGCCACCAGGTATCAACGATCGGGGCGTGACCGCCGCCAATCACGTTGCGGTACCACATCCACGCTTCAGGGTTGATTGGCTCACCAACAGAGCCCAGCACGCGAATGCTGGATAGGTCGTGCTTGGCAGGAAGCTCCTCGCCAAGTTTCATGAAGCTGCGAATCGCAGTTGGTGCGGTGTAAAGAATTGACACCTTGTACTTCTCGACGATGCTCCACCAGCGACCCCAGTCCGGAGTCTCTGGGGTGCCTTCGTAAATAACCTGAGTTGCACCGTTGGCAAATGGGCCGTAGGCAACATAGCTGTGACCGGTGATCCAACCAATGTCGGCGGTGCACCAATACACATCGGTGTTTTCGTGAAGATCAAAAACATTTTTGTGAGTGTAGGCGGCCTGAGTTAAGTAGCCACCGGTGCTGTGCAAAATTCCCTTTGGCTTTCCGGTGGTGCCTGAGGTGTAAAGAATAAAAAGCGGGTGCTCGGCGTTGAAGCCTTTGGCCTCGTGTTCGTCACTCGCGGCGGCGAGCTGTTCGGCCCAATCTAGGTCGCGACCTTCTTGCCAGTTAACTTCTTGGTTGGTGCGCTTGACTACCAAAACATTTTTCACCGATGGGCACTTGCCGCCATCAAGCGCAAGATCGACTGCAGGCTTAAGTGCCGACGCCTTGCCCTTGCGATAGCCACCATCTGCGGTGATCACAAGTTTTGCCTGCGCGTCTTCGATGCGAGTGCTTAGTGAGTCGGCAGAGAATCCACCAAACACAACCGAGTGCACTGCACCGATTCGTGCAACCGCCTGCATTGCAACAATCGCCTCGGGAATCATCGGCATATAAATTGCAACGCGATCGCCGGCCTTGATTCCAAGATTGGTAAGAACGTTTGCGGCGCGCTTTACTTCGTTGGTTAGCTGCGCATAGGTAAGTGTGCGAGTGTCGCCTGGTTCACCTTCAAAGTGAATTGCAACTCGGTCACCGTTTCCGGCTTCCACGTGACGGTCAAGACAGTTGTATGAGATGTTCAGTTCGCCATCGTGGAACCAGCGGGCAAATGGTGCCTCGCTCCAGTCCAGAACTTGGGCGAATGGCTTGTGCCAGTGCAGGCGGTTGGCTTGTTTGGCCCAAAAGGCTAGGCGATCTGCCTTGGCCTCGGCGTAAATTTCCGGCTGGGCAATCGCGTTCTTTGCGAAGTCGGTAGACGGTGCAAAGTGACGGGTTTCCTGAGACATCGTTGTCCTCCATAGGGGTTTGTAACCTGTGGCAATCCTGCCATAAAAAACTTTTCTAGACCTTTTCACAGGGAATTATGGAGTTTTTGGAATAAAACCGGGGGTTAGCCACTTATTATTTATCTGTTAGCGCTTGTCGTTAACTTGCGATACCAGTTCCCCCAATTGGTATCGCCTGACCCCAGACTCTTCCCCCAAGAGGCTGGGGTCCCCTAATTTAAGGGGCAATTGGCCGGTTGTACCGGTTTTCCACAGATTTGGGCCCTGGGGCCCGCAATTGCTGGCAAACACCGATAGTTGGCGCATGACGTTATCGGTGTTGGCTCCTTTGGATGCGGTTGGGCCCAAATTGGGTGGGCTTCTGGCCATGCCCGGGGTTACCGATCTTCTGGTCAATGGCTGGGGCCAGGTTTGGGTTCAGCGGGAAGGCCAGGGTTCGGGCAATGCCTTAGAACCGGTGGCAAGCCCGTTTGAGTCTGAGGCCGAGCTTGGGCGGCTGGCTCAGGAGCTAATTGCCAAGGGCGGTCGGCACCTGGATCAGGCCAATCCGTTTGCCGATGTCTCGATCGGCTCGGAATCCGGTGGCGGGCTCAGAGTCCATGCCGCGTTGGCGTCCGGTTGTAATCCAAATACGCATTTATCTGTTCGAGTTCATATGAATCGGCTTTTTGGGCTAGAGCAGCTGTGCGATTTTGGAATGTTTGATCATGCGCAACTTAGTTTGTTGCGGAAAATCATTTTGGATCGAGAAAACTTTTTGATTTCTGGTGCCACCGGAAGCGGCAAGACAACTTTGCTGCGCGCGATGTTGGCCGAGTGCGTGGGCGAGCGAATTATTGCGCTCGAGGATGTTGCCGAAATTGGCTTGCAGGGCGCGCACTTTATTTCTTTGCAAACTAGGCAGGCGAATAACGAGGGAAAGGGTGAAATCGCCCTCGACCGATTGGTGCGCGAGGCCCTTCGCATGCGCCCCGATCGTTTAGTGGTTGGAGAGGTGCGCGGCGCCGAGTTGATTGTGATGCTTCAGGCACTGAACACTGGTCACCGCGGAGCGGGTGCAACCATTCACGCAAATTCTTTAGAAGATGTTCTACCGCGAGTAAATGCCATTGGCAGATCGGTTGGCGTTGACTCAAAAGATATGACTGAGCAAATGCAGTCGGCATTCAGTTGGTTGATTCACGTTGATCATCGCAAGGTGGTGAAGATTGCCAGAATCGGAAAATAGAAATCCAGCTAACGCGGTTCGCAGAGTGAGTGCGCTACTGGGTGCGGGATTGCCCGCGAACCAGGCCATGCAAATTTGCAGCGATGAAATTACAAATCTTTCTGCGCAAGACAAAAAGCAATTTGATTTGGTTTGGAGTTTGTCGGCAAAACTTGGCGGACCAATCTTGTTGGCGCTGAATCGAATCGCAGAAGTATTCGATGGGCAACAGCGAAATCAGCGCGAGGTGCAGCTGGCCTTTGCTGGTCCGCAAGCCACAGCCAAGATGGTGATGTGGTTGCCGGTACTGGCCCTGATGCTTGGGCAGGCGGTTGGCATGAATCCAATCGGTGCCATCTTTCATTCGCCGCTAGGTGCGCTGTCTGTCAGCCTGGGTCTAGGCCTGATGGTTGCTGGGCGCCAGTGGACTAGGCGCTTACTGGGCAAGGCGCTGCCTGCCGAGCACGATCCGGGCGCCTACCTAGATTGCGTGCTGATTGGGTTGCAGGCTGGCCTGCCGCTGAGCGCCGCCCAGGCAGAGGCAACGCAGGAATATCGAGATGCGTTTGAAGAGCTGCCCGAGCCGCGAAATTTTGAACGACTAGAAAATGCCGCGGAACTTTCGCGCAGCACCGGAGCAGCGATCAGTCAAATTCTGATTGCCGAGGCAGATGCATTTCGAGAACAACACAAATATCTGACTGCCACACGAATTTCCAAACTTGGAGTGCAGCTAATGATTCCACTTGGTGTTGCAGTGTTACCGGCGTTTATTTTGCTCTCGATAGTTCCAATCGCAATTAGCTTGCTGTCAAACGGTCAGCAATAGATAAGGAAGTGAAAAAATGATTAAACAAATTCTGCAAGATGAAACCGGTGCGGCAACCGCCGAGTATGCAATTGCAACCATGGCAGCGGTTGGCTTTGCCGGATTGCTAGTGGTAATCATGCGCTCCGATGAAGTGCGCACAATTTTGTTTGACCTGGTCAAGAGCGCGCTAAGTTTCACGAATCCAAACAGCGGGGCCACACCTGCCAACTAATTCGGAGCTCGGTTCAAGTGAGCTCTGGTCTAATGAACGCGGTTCGGTGACGGCAGAACTTGCGATGGCTCTGCCGGCGGTTGCTTTGGTGATTGCAATCACGCTAGGTGCGTTCTCGCTTCAGATTGAAAGAATGAAATTGGTTGAGGTTTCGGCTTCTGCTGCTCGTGCGGTGGCCAGGGGAGAGTCGGAAGAAAATGCCCGCGCACTAATTTTCGAATTGCTAATTCCGATTGCGTCCGATGCTCTCCTGATTGAGTACGAGCATCGCGAAAATGTGGTGTGTGCCAAATTGTCGCGTCAGTTCGCTTTACCGGGCCTTGGGGCAAAGCTTTTCGACGTGGCCGAGATTCAATGTGCCAGGAAGTTGGGACTGTGATCCAGGTGCGGCAGCGGATCCGGCTGAGGCCGCAGATCGGCCAATTCGGCGAGCGCGGTTCGGGCACCGTGCTGGCTTTGGCGGCGGTGACGCTGGCTATCGGTGTGTTTAGTTTGAGTCAGATCGTGGCGTTTAACCTGATTCAGCAACGCCGGCTGCAAGCCACGGTGGATGCCATGGCAATTGGGGCTACAGATGCCCTGCGAGGCCTAAATACCGGGTTTCCGTGCCCAACTGCCGGCGAAATTGGCCTAATTAAAGGTGTGGAACTTGACACGTGTCGTAGTGTCGGATTCGAAGTGTTTATTTCGGCCCACTCCAAGGGGGTGGGTATAGTTCTAAGCGCTAACGCGCTGGCGGGCCCAAGTTCCTAAATGGGCCCCTATAAAGAGGAGTACCCCATTGGCTGGTAGCCACAAGCTTGTCATCGTTGAGTCGCCTGCAAAGGCTAAGACGATCTCTAAGTACCTAGGCAACGACTA
>CANGJO010000076.1 GCA_947454285.1 Microbacteriaceae bacterium
AAAACCAGAGCCAATTACTGCAATGTCGTATTCACGAGTATCTGGCGTACTACTCATTACTTAGCGCCTTTGCCCTTGGGGGTAGTTAGCTTTGCGTTGGAAGGGCGGCTGATCAAATCGCCAAACGGAAGTTCCGCAGCACCAAACATTAGAAGGTCTGAACCAAGTTCCGCGCTTCTAATTACAACGCGCTCGTGTGCGGCTCCCAAGGCCCCTTCGCGCATCCTGTTGATTAGGCGTTCCTCGTCAAAACGGAAAAGAGAGGTAAGGAAGCCAGCCAGCACCACAACCTGAGGATTGAAGATGTTTACAAAGTTACTCAAGCCAAGCCCTAGCGCATCAATTTGCTCATTCAGAAGCTTTATTGCCTTAGCCGACTTAGTGCTTCCGATTTCGGCATCAAGTTCTTCGTCTGCTGCCGAGTCAAACTTAAAAATATCCAGCAGATCATCGCGGCGCACCAATGACTCAAGCGTTCCAGAAAGACCTGAATAGTCCTTGGCGTTGCCTGCACTGATACGCACGTGACCTAACTCACCGGCGTATCCAGCTGCCCCGCGTAGTTGGTGACCGTCAACGATTGCACCTCCACCAATTCCACCGGAACCGGCATATAAGAAGACCACGTCAGATAGTTCACGCGCGCTTCCAAAGTTGCGCTCGGCCATGCAACCCAAACTGGCATCGTTGTCTAAAAAGACCGGTAGTCCAGTTGCCTGACTCATCATTGGACCAAGCGGAACTTCAACCCAGCCAAGGTGAGGTGCAAGTCGAACAACGCCATCGGATACGCGAACCTGACCGGGAACCGCAATGCCCACGCCTGCAATTCGCACATCAGATTTCATTTCAGATCGAAGGCGGGCAATTTCTTTTGCCGCCAACTTCACGGAATTTTCTGGAGTTGGTTTTCCACTTGAAAGCAATCGCTTCTTACTTAAGACTTTTCCAGAAAGCGAAACCACACCCACGGTGGTTGCGTCGAACTCGGTGTGTACCGATATTGCAACCACGTTTTCAACTGCCGACACCATGTGACTTGGTCGTCCAACGCCAGATGCAACTGCACCATCGGTTTCATGAGCGAGTTTCAGTTCTTCAAGTTCAGAGACTAGGTCGGAAATAGTGGAACGGTTCAAACCGGTGACAGCTGTCAATTCAGATCTAGAAACACTGCCCCTCAAGTGAAGCATGCGCAAAACAATTGAGAGATTATGTTGACGCACGTCTTCCCTGTTTTGACCTTGCACCAGCATTGGCGCCCTAGTCCCGGCGGTTTCTTTCATATGTTCTAACATACTTGTTGCCTAAGGCAACAAATAGGTAACGTAACCAACTCGTTAGCGAAAACGCCCGCTTTTAATTTGCTTTGATTTGTTGCCTACGCCAACATAATCCCAGACCCATATTCCAGGGTTTATTCGGGGGCCTCTCATTCGCCGAATTCTTTCATTGAACATTAGGAAGGGACACAAATGAAGAAGTCTTCATTAATCTCAATCACCGCTATTGCAGCGGCAGCAGTTCTTGGTCTTTCAGGTTGTGCAGCTGACACTGCTGCACCTGCAGGCTCAACCCGTGCATGTGTAATTTTGCCTGACGCTGACAGCGGTACCCGCTGGGAGCCAGGTGACCGTCCAGCTCTTGAGAAGGCTCTAACCGACGCTGGTTACGAAGCTGACATCCAGAACGCACAGTCAGATACCGCAAAGTTTGCAACCATTGCAGACCAGCAGCTTTCAAAGGGCTGTGGCGTAATGATCCTTGTTGACTACCAGGGTGCAGGTGCATCAGTAGTTGAGAAGGCAAAGGCACAGGGTATCCCTGTTATTGCTTACGACCGCCCAATCGCTGGCGCTGACTACTACGTATCATTCGACAACGAAGTTGTTGGTCAGATGCAGGGTCAGATGATCGTTGACGGTCTAGCAGCAGCTAAGAAGGACATCAAGACCGCAAGCATCATCTACTCTTCAGGTGACCCAGCTGACGGTAACGCAGCGATGTTCCTAAAGGGTGCATTGTCAGTACTTGACGCCGCTGGCGCAAAGGCTGCTTTCACTATGGAAGGTACCTGGGATGGTGCAAAGGCTGGAACTCTATTCGAGCAGGCATTCACTGCTGTAAAGGGTAAGGTTGACGCAGTTCTAGCTCCAAACGACAACAACGCGGCATCAATCATTGCAATCCTTGACAAGAACGGTCTAACAGTTCCTGTTTCAGGTCAGGACGCATCTGTTGCAGGTCTTCAGAACGTTCTACTTGGCAAGCAGTGGGCAACTGTTTACAAGCCATTCACCATTGAGGCTAAGGCTGCTTCAGACCTTGCAATCGCATTGCTAAAGGGTGAGAAGCCAGCAGCTAACAAGACACTAGAAGATGGAACTCCTTTCATCGCTCTAGACCCAATCTCAACAACTGCCGACAAGGTGAAGGATGTTGTAGCTGCGGGTGACGCAACTGTAGAAGCTCTATGTACTAAGGACGTAGCAGCAGCTTGTGCAAAGTACGGCGTCAAGTAATAACTAGCTAAACAAAAAGCTTTGCGCCGGCTTATTCTGTAAGTCGGCGCAAAGCCTTTTTAGACGAAGGGTTTGTCATGACAGTTCCAGTTATCGAACTAAGAGACATTAAAAAAAGTTTTGGCCCGGTAGACGTTCTAAAGGGCGTAGACCTAAAGGCATACGCAGGCAAAGTTACCGCTCTGGTTGGTGACAATGGTGCCGGCAAATCAACACTCATCAAGGGACTTTCAGGCGTTCAGCCTTACGACAGCGGAACTGTGCTCTTTGAGGGCAAGGAAGTTCACGTCCACGACCCTCGCCAAGCAGGTGCACTGGGAATCGAAGTGGTTTACCAAGACCTTGCGCTTTGCGAAAACCTAGACATTGTTCAGAACATGTTCCTTGGTCGTGAAGAAACCGATCAGGGCACTTTGGACGAATCGAACATGGAGCTTCAGGCAACCAAGGCGTTGCAGTCCCTATCGGTGCGCACTGTAAAGTCTGTTCGCCAAAAAGTTTCATCCCTTTCAGGTGGACAACGCCAGACAGTTGCTATTGCACGATCTGTCTTGCGAAATGCCAAGCTTGTGATTCTTGACGAGCCAACCGCGGCACTGGGTGTTGCCCAGACTGAGCAGGTTTTGAATCTGGTTCGCCGCCTAGCCGATTCAGGTGTAGCCGTCATCATCATTAGCCACAACCTTGTAGACGTATTCAAAGTCTGTGACGACATCGCGGTGCTTTACCTTGGCCGCATGGTTGCTCAAATTGAAACCAAAAAGACAAACCAGGCAGATGTAGTTGGTTACATCACTGGAACCAAGACCTACGGAGGTAAATAATGTCTAGCCCAACTCCTCCAACAGAGCTAATGCCAAACCTTGAGCCTCAGGCTATTTCAAGCGGTCACGAAGGTGGCTTGCGCGATCAGGTGAACGCATATTTCTCACGTTTAAAGAATGGTGAGATGGGCGCATTGCCTGCAGTGGGCGCCCTTCTCGTTTTGGGCGTGCTGTTCGCATCACTAAGCCCGTTCTTCTTGACAGAGATTAACTTTGCCAACCTGTTCGTTCAGGCGGCTCAGCTAACCACTCTGGCAGTGGCTTTGGTATTTGTGATTCTGCTCGCAGAAATTGACCTTTCAGCCGGTGTTACCGCCGGTGTGGCAATGGACGTCTTCTACCTAACTACAAACGCTGGTATCGGCTGGATTCCGGCATTGATCATTGCGCTCGTTGTTGGTGCGGCTATCGGTTACATTCTTGGTTTCTTCGTTGCCAAAGTTGGTGTGCCGTCATTCGTTATTACCCTTGCCTTCTTCTTGGGGCTACAGGGTGTTGCACTGATTCTGCTGGGTGATGGCGGTCTATTCCGCGTAGAGGTTCCAGAAGTTAAGGCAATCATGAACTCCAACATTCCGGTTGCCGGCGGTTGGATCTTGCTTGCCGTGATGGTTGCAGTATCTGCTGCACTTGGTCTTTACGACCGTGCCCGCAGAACTCGCAAGGGGCTGGTAAACCGCCCGATCACATTGCTGATTGCAAAGACCGGCGTCTTGGCAATTATCGGTGGTGTGATTGTTTACATCTTGAACCTTAACCGTAGCCAGGGAATCAACCCGATAGCCGGTGTGCCAATCGTGATTCCAATCGTGGTAGCAATTATTTTCATTGGAACCTTTGTGCTTGACCGCACTACCTTTGGTCGTCACCTTTACGCAGTTGGCGGAAACCCGGAGGCAGCTCGTCGTGCTGGAATTAAGGTAAATCGAATTCGCATCACTGCTTTCATCATCACTTCAACACTTGCAGTTATTGCGGGACTATTCCACGTAAGCCGAATTGGCGTGGTTGAAGCCGCAGCCGGTAGAACAATCGTACTTAGCGGTGTAGCCGCAGCTGTTGTTGGTGGCGTGAGCTTGTTTGGTGGCCGCGGTCGCCTTGTACACGCAGCAATTGGTGCCATGGTGATTTCAATCATCGACAACGGGCTTGGACTGCTTGGTCTATCGGCCGGAATAAGCTTTGTGGTCACCGGTACTGTTCTTGCTCTTGCAGCGACCGTAGACGCGGTTTCACGCAAGCGCAGCGGTGGCTCGGTAATGCGAAGCTAGCTTGTTCAAATGGAAATCCCCCGGCCTCTTAGACCGGGGGATTTCCATTTAAGTGATTATGGGTGGCGAAGTGGGCTAGCAGGAAGGCGCTCTTGGGCTTCCCACCTCACGTTGTAGCCAGTTGATGAGCTCAACAAATCAAGGAATGGTTTGGCATCAAATTCCTCAGGGCCCATCACGCCGGCGCCCTTCCAAGTACCATTGGCAATCAGCTCAAGGGCAACTAGCGGGTTGAAAGCTGTCTGCGCAACCACGCACTGCGCCTCGATATCTGCCATTGTCTCTGCGTTGTCGGCAACATGGTAAAGGTAGGTGGCACGATCGCGCCCCTCTTTATCCTTACCGGTCACCAGCAGTCCGGCACAGGTCTTTCCGGTCATGCGCGGCCCAATGGTCGCCGGGTCTGGCAGCACAGCGGCAACCATGTCACGCGGCGCCACGTCAACCGGCCCCTGGGCAGATCGCAC
>CANGJO010000077.1 GCA_947454285.1 Microbacteriaceae bacterium
AAGAAGAAACTTCAAGGGATTCAAGCTTTTTACATCGGCACAAACTGCCGATACCAAAGGTCAATCCTAACCCGCATCAGGGGCATAGGTCAAACCCTAGTTTTGAACTGGATCAGTCATCGGCCTCGTCCAGAGTCCTTAGATTCTTAGCCATCTGGGCCTGCGCAGCCAGCTTGTCGTCCGACGGATAACCAACCTCAATCAGGGTCAAGCCGTGTGGCGGCTGGACCTTAAACGAGCCGATTCGCGAGCGCTTCTCAAGCCGCTTGATCACGCCATCCGGGGTGGTTTTGTGCTCCCCTGAGGCAATCAGCGCGCCCACAATGGCCCTAACCATGTTGTGGCAGAAGGCATCGGCCATAATTTCAACCTCAATGACGTTCCCGGCAGCCGGATTGCGCTTCACGGTCAGTTCGCGCACCTGGCGAATGGTGGTGGCCCCCAGCTTTGGGCGGCAAAAAGACGCATAATCATGCAACCCGATAAGCCCCAGCGCCGAAGCCTGCATTTGAAGCAGGTCGAGTTCGTGCTTGATCCAAAGGGTCTGGCGGGCCAAAAGCGGGTTTTTAGGGGCTAGCTTGTCGGCGATTAGATACCGATAGCGGCGGAACGAGGCCGAGTATCGAGCATCAAATCCTGGCGGAGCCAGGGTCACCTCGTGAATACGAATGTCTTCCGGCAGCAGGTCGTTCAAGCTGCCCATCATGCCAACGGTTCGGCCAAGGCGCTTTAGCTGCTTTTCGGTCAGGTCAATGTGGACCACCTGGGCGGTGGCGTGCACGCCGGCATCGGTGCGGCCGGCAACTCGCATGTAGAACGAGTCCTTAGATTTACCAAAGACCGTGGTCAGTGCCTTGAGCAGTTCGCCCTGAACAGTGCGGTGCTTTTTTTGCGCGGCGAAGCCCCAGTAATTGGTGCCATCGTAGGCAAGGTCAATCCGGTAACGAATAAACCCGTCAACCGATGGGTCGACGGGTTTATTCATGATTCAGGAGAGTTGTAGAGGATTAAGCCTCTGGAGTTTCCTCAGCTGCTGGAGCTTCTGCTGCTGCCTCGGCCGGAGCCTCAGCTGCAACTTCCTCAACAACTGGTGCCTCTGCAACAGCTTCGGCCGGAGCCTCAACTGCTACTTCTTCAGCCACAACTTCTTCAACAACTGGAGCAGCAACAGCAGTTGCCTTCACAGCGTTCTCAAGCTTTGGCTTCTTGGTAACTGCCTTTGGGTTCACTGGCTCAAGAACAAGCTCGATAAGTGCCAAAGGAGCGTTGTCGCCCTTACGGAAACCTAGCTTGGTGATGCGAGTGTAACCACCCTGACGGTCTGCAACCTGAGGTGCAATGTCAGTGAATAGTGTGTGTACAACTGACTTGTCGGTGATCATGGTTAGAACACGACGACGAGCGTGTAGGTCTCCGCGCTTTGCGAAAGTTACTAGACGCTCTGCAAGTGGACGAAGACGCTTTGCCTTGGTCTCAGTTGTGGTGATCTTGCCGTGCTTGATCAGCGAAGTTGCCATGTTGCGAAGAAGCAGACGCTCGTGAGCTGGTCCGCCTCCTAGACGTGGGCCTTTAGTTGGGGCTGCCATTTTTTTCTCCTCTTAGAAATTCTCGAGTGACCGGCGGCTTACGCCTGGTCGTCCTCGTCGTATGCCGAGCTGAAGTACGCTGCGTCGAAACCTGGTACAGCATCCTTGAACTTAAGTCCCATAGAAATTAGCTTGTCGCGAACTTCGTCAACAGACTTGCTGCCGAAGTTGCGGATGTTCATCAACTGGTCCTCTGAAAGAGCGATTAGCTCTGACACGGTGTTGATGCCTTCACGCTTTAGGCAGTTGTATGAACGGACGGTTAGGTCCAGGTCTTCGATAGGCATTGCAAGCTCAGGTGATAGGCCAGCCTCAACAGGTGCTGGGCCGATCTCGATACCTTCTGCTGCAGTGTTTAGCTCGCGAGCAAGACCGAATAGTTCAACCAAAGTAGAACCTGCAGATGCAACAGCATCGCGAGGAGTGATTGATGGCTTGGTCTCAACATCAACAATTAGCTTGTCGAAGTTTGTGAACTCACCAGCACGAGTTGCCTCAACGCGGTAAGAAACCTTTAGAACTGGTGAGTAGATCGAGTCGATCGGAATCACACCAGCATCTGCATCTGGGTTGCGGTTCTGAGATGCCTGAACGTAGCCACGGCCGCGCTCGATGGTTAGCTCAACTTCGAACTTTGCCTTTGCATTGATAGTTGCAATAACTAGTTCTGGGTTGTGAACCTCAACACCTGCAGGAACCTGAATGTCTGCTGCAGTAACAACGCCAGCGGTCTGCTTGCGTAGGTGTGCAACAACAGGTGCATCGTGCTCAGATGAAACAACTAGATCCTTGATGTTCAAGATGATCTCAGTTACGTCTTCCTTAACGCCTTCGATGGTGCTGAACTCGTGACGAACACCCTCGATGCGAATGTTGGTAACTGCTGCACCTGGAATAGATGACAACAAGGTGCGACGAAGTGAGTTACCTAGTGTGTAACCAAAACCTGGCTCAAGTGGCTCAAGTGAGAAACGTGAACGGTTTGATGAAAGTACTTCTTCGTGAAGTGATGGACGCTGTGCAATTAGCACTATGGTTCCTTTCAGCTAGATATCCGCTATTTGATATCTATTTGTTGGGGCCTAAGCAGTGGCCACTGCTCAGGTTTGTTGCGAGTTGAAGCTTTTGCAAAACCTGGTTAGAGGTTTATGCGTGATGTCGAAGACGACACCGACAAATCGTTATACGCGGCGACGCTTTGGTGGGCGGCAACCGTTGTGTGGCTGTGGAGTCACGTCAGAGATTGAACCAACCTCTAGACCTGCAGCCTGAAGTGAACGGATTGCAGTTTCGCGACCAGAGCCTGGGCCCTTAACGAAAACGTCAACCTTCTTTAGGCCGTGCTCCTGTGCCTTGCGAGCTGCTGCTTCTGCTGCTAGCTGCGCTGCGAAAGGAGTTGACTTACGTGAACCCTTGAAGCCAACATCACCAGATGATGACCATGAGATAACTGCACCAGTGGTGTCAGTGATCGAAATGATTGTGTTGTTGAAGGTCGACTTGATGTGAGCCTGACCAACAGCAATGTTCTTTTTGTCCTTCTTGCGAGGCTTGCGTGCTCCCGCTGCTGCCTTAGGTGCTGCCATGAGATTTCTCCTAGATTCTTAAAGTTTGTGGGGGCTCTCGTGATTAACGAGCAGCCTTCTTCTTGCCGGCTACGGTACGCTTTGGACCCTTGCGAGTGCGTGCGTTTGTCTTGGTGCGCTGGCCACGAACTGGAAGACCCTTACGGTGGCGGATACCTTCGTATGAACCGATCTCAACCTTGCGGCGAATGTCTGCGTTAACATCACGGCGGAGGTCACCCTCAACCTTGAAGTTTCCTTCGATGTGGTCACGAATAGCAACCAACTGATCGTCGGTAAGGTCCTTTACGCGGATGTTTTTGTCAACTTTGGTTTCAGTCAAGATTTGAACTGAACGAGTACGGCCAATGCCGTAGATGTAGGTAAGTGCGATTTCGACGCGCTTTGCGTCTGGAATATCGGCTCCGGCAACACGTGCCATGGGATTTCTCCTTGTTTTAGAAGGTCTGCAGCTACACATCCGAATCTCACGATTGGGCTCCGGCCTTCTCCGGAGGTGAAGTTCAAAAAGAACTTTGTGTGCCTTTTATTTTTTGAAGCTATTTAGTTTTAAATCTTTGTTGCTGGTGGTGCTTCGCGAATGATTCGCTGCGAATTAACCCTGGCGCTGCTTGTGACGTGGGTTGTCGCAGATGATCATGACGCGACCGTGGCGGCGAATGACTTTGCACTTATCGCAAATCTTCTTAACGCTTGGGTTAACCTTCATGAGTTTTTTCCTTTTTATTTGTAGCGATAAATGATGCGACCACGACTCAAGTCATAGGTGCTCAACTCAACAATTACGCGGTCCTCTGGGAGGATTCGAATGTAGTGCTGACGCATCTTGCCTGAGATGTGGGCTAGAACCTTGTGACCGTTGTCTAGTTCCACGCGAAAAAACGCGTTTGGTAGAGCTTCGACGACCGAACCTTCGATCTCGATGACACCGTCTTTACTGGCCATAACTCACTTATCTACTTCAAGTTTTTTGGTGAAGCGCACGCAAAAAACCAGACCTAAAAGGTGGGATTTGCGGTTAGAAACACCGAGTTCCAATCCTACGGAATATGGCTGGATATTGCTAATTAAGTTTTCCGGACTTAGGCGTCCCAGAGCCTCTTCAGGCCACTTGGTCGACTAGGCCAGAGGTTCTGGAACCACGCCAAATGGGGCAAGTCCAGCGACTCCCCCGTCTTCGGCGGTCAAAACCCAGATTCCACGGTCGTGCACCGCAACGGTGTGCTCCCAGTGGCTTGCATCAGAGGCATCTTTGGTCGAAACCGTCCAGCCATCGCCCAAAACCTTGGTAACCGCAGATCCGGCCGTAACCATCGGTTCGATGGCAACGACCAGGCCGGGAACCACTTTTGGCCCATTTCCGCGAACCCGATAGTTGTAAACCGCCGGATCCTCATGCATGGAGCGGCCAATTCCGTGGCCAACGTACTCTTCGAGGATTCCGTAGGCACCTTTTGACTCGATGAAGTCCTGAATGGCCTCGCCCACCTGGTTTAGGTGCTTGGCCTTGGCCAAAGCGGCAATTCCGGCCCAAAGTGAGCCCTCGGTGACATCGGAAAGCTTCTGGCGGCGGTCCAAGGCAGCTGCATCAGCATCACCGGGCACAATCACAGTCATGGCGCTGTCGCCGTTCCATTCACCGTTTTCGGCGCCGCAGTCGATCGACACAATATCGCCGGCCTGCAAAATACGATTTGCCGCCGGGATTCCGTGGACTACCTCGTCGTTGATAGAGGCACAGATGGTGTGGCTATAACCAGGCACCAGCTGAAAGTTTGAGTGGCCGCCAAGTGAGTTGATGGTGTCATCGGCAATTTTGTC
>CANGJO010000078.1 GCA_947454285.1 Microbacteriaceae bacterium
TTACTGAAAAAACTATTGGCCGATTATGCGCGCCAAGAAGGCTACGACGTTTCGGATGCCGAAGCAAAATCTAAGAACCAGGGGGCCGCATAATGGCTGAGTTTGATTGCGAAGAAACTAAGCGCCACGTGCACGAGTATTTGCACAACGAGCTCTCTGATGACGAAATTAAAGACATCACGGCTCACCTAGCTAACTGCGATAGTTGCGAGGGTGACTACGACGTCGAGAACGTTTTGAATAACGTGATCAGCCGTGCTTGCGCAGATGTGCCACCACAGGAGCTTGCCGATTCAATCATGAATCGAATTCGCGACATTCAAAACGGAGTCGCGCACTAATTACTCTGGGGTAGGTATACCCAACCACTCGTACCAACCGCGGTTGAGCACCAACCATGCAATTAGCCCGTGGCCAACTTGTCCAGGCAGTCCGTGCTCGGAGGTTTCGATTTCTAAATTCCAACCCTCGTGCTCCACGAGTGGTCTGAAGCAATCAACGAATGGAACACCGCGACGATCGGCAACGTCTTCGAATCCAGATGCAAGGTGTTCAACCTCGCCATTGAGTTCCTTGTTGCGATGCGGGGTAGGGCCAATCAAAAATGTTTCGATGCCTGCACGCTTTGCTTCATCAACGATGGTTGCAATGTTAAGGCGGCTTCTTGAAATTGAAATTCCTGCAGCAGGGTCATGGTTGCTCAGGGCAATTACTAATTTGTTTTCAGTTTCTGCGCTGAATCTGCGTTGAACTTCTGACTGCCAACGCTCGGCCAACATTGATGTTGTTTCATCAGGTGCTGGCAACGCATAGATATCGATGCGTGGCGATGTTGACGGAGTCTTAGAAGTTACGCGTCCAACCCAGCCCATGCCTTTAGGGTCACCGGCCGCAGAGATGATGGCATCGCCCAAAATGACGATGCGCACATCGCGCCCAGTTTGCTGTGACATGGCTAGATGCTAAACGCGCGTTCTACTAGGTCTGCCTGCTCTACCGCGTGACGCTTTGCCGAACCGGTTGCCGGTGATGCGCTGGCTGGTCGTGAAACCAACTTGGCAACCTGACCATTCATGTAGCGCGGCAAGAACAAACCAATGTAGGTCCAAGGTCCCTGGTTAGCTGGCTCGTCCTGTACCCAAACAAGTTCTGCGTTTGGATACTGAGCGTATGTTGCCTTGATCTCGTCAACCGGAGTTGGGTAGAGCTGCTCAACGCGAACGATCGCGGTGGTGCCGTCGTTGCGCTTCTGCGCCTCTGCCAAGAGGTCCCAGTAAACCTTGCCCGAACAGAACAGCACGCGCTTGACGTTGTTCTTGTCTAGCCCCTGCTGGTCATCTATAACCGGCTGGAAAGTGCCGTGGGTAAATTCTTCAACCGGTGACGATGCTGCCTTTAGGCGAAGCATTGACTTAGGGGTGAACACAATCAGCGGACGCTTAGGGTTCGAGTACGCCTGGCGACGCAGCAAGTGGAAGTGCGATGCCGGAGTTGATGGCTGAGCAACTGTCATGTTGTTCTCGGCACACAACTGTAGGTAGCGCTCGATACGTGCTGATGAGTGGTCTGGACCCTGCCCTTCGTATCCGTGCGGAAGAAGAAGTACAACACCTGAGTGCTGGTTCCACTTTTGCTCGGACGATGAAATGAATTCATCGATGATGGTCTGGGCGCCGTTGGCGAAGTCACCAAACTGTGCTTCCCAAAGGACAAGTGCATTTTGGTTCTCTACTGCGTAGCCGTATTCGTAACCCATTGCCGCGTACTCGCTAAGAAGTGAGTCGTAAATGTAGAACTTGGCCTGCCCTGCAGAAAGGTTGCGCAGCGGCATCCACTCTTGACCGTTTTCGCGATCGTGGAAAACGGCGTGACGCTGAACGAAAGTACCGCGACGACTGTCTTGACCAGCCATGCGAACGGTCTTGCCTTCAAGCAGCAATGAACCAAGAGCTAGCAATTCGCCGAAGCCCCAGTCAATGCCACCCTCGCGACTCATCTCAACACGCTTGGTAAGAAGCTGCTGCAACTTAGGGTGCACGTGGAAACCAGCTGGCTGGTTGTTGTGGGCGTTTCCAATAAGTTCAACAACTTCACGAGAAATCGCAGTTGCCTTTTCAATAGTTGGGTGATCGCTGGCTGTGGTACCAATGCCAACCGGACGGGTTGGTAGGGCAGGGGCAGCAATCATTGCCTCGTGAACTTCGGTAAACGCATTCTCTAGGCGAGCCTGGAAGCCCACGTTTGCCGCATCAAATTCTTCGCGAGTAAGGTCACCGCGACCAACAAGTGACTCAAGGTAAAGAGTTCTAACTGAACGCTTTGCCTCGATCAGGTTGTACATCAACGGCTGAGTCATCGACGGGTCATCGCCTTCGTTGTGACCGCGACGGCGGTAACAGATGATGTCAAGAACTACGTCCTTCTTGAATTCCTGACGGAACTCAAAAGCCAAACGAGCAACGCGAACAACTGCCTCTGGGTCATCGCCGTTCACGTGGAAGATTGGCGCCTGAATACCCTTGGCGATATCGGTTGCGTAAACGGTTGAACGTGACTCCCAAGGCGGGGTAGTGAAACCAACCTGGTTGTTGATCACGATGTTGATACTTCCGCCGGTCTTGTAACCGCGAAGCTGAGACATGTTTAGAACTTCAGGAACAACACCCTGACCAGCAAAGGCAGCGTCACCGTGGATGATCACTGGAAGAACTGGATAGGTTTCATTTGCAACAGAATCGGTGCGGTCAAGCTTGGCTCGCACGATACCTTCTACAACCGGGTTAACCGCTTCAAGGTGTGAAGGATTCGCAGCAAGCGATACTCGAACCTGGTTACCTTCCATGTTGGTAAAGGTGCCCTCGGTACCCAGGTGGTACTTCACGTCACCAGAACCCTGAACGGTCTTGATATCGGTGTTGCCTTCAAATTCCTTGAAGACCTGACCGTAAGTTTTTCCGGCAACGTTGGTAAGTACGTTAAGGCGGCCACGGTGAGCCATACCAATAACAACTTCTTCCATCTTTGCGTTCGCTGCCTCTTGAAGAATTTCATCAAGTGCCGCGATGGTTGATTCGCCACCCTCAAGACTGAAACGCTTTTGACCAACGAACTTGGTCTGCAAGAAAGTTTCGAAAGCCTCGGCCTCGGTTAGCTTTTCAAGAATGCGAAGTTGCTCTTCGCGAGAAGGCTTTGCATACGGACGCTCAAGCTTGTCTTGGAACCACTTGCGCTGGGCAGGGTCCTGAATGTGCATGTACTCAACACCAACGGTGCGGCAGTAGCTGTCGCGAAGAATCTTGTAGATCTCTCGGAACTCTGCCTTTGGCTTGCCGCCAAAGCCACCGGTCTTGTAAGTACGGTCAAGATCCCAAAGGCTTAGACCGTGGTTCAAGATATCTAGGTCAGGGTGTGAACGCTGCTGGTATTCCAGTGGATCAACGTCGGCCATTAGGTGACCGCGAACGCGATACGCGTTGATCAATTCCTGAATGCGAGTTTCCTTGGCGCGATCGTCTGCATCATTGCGATCAAAATCGGTTACCCAACGAACTGGTTCGTAAGGAATGCGAAGGTCGGCAAAAATCTCGTCGTAGAAACCACGCTCGCCAAGAAGTAGTTCGTGAACTTTCTTTAGGAACTCACCAGAACCTGCACCCTGAATTACGCGGTGGTCGTAGGTTGAAGTAAGTGTGATGGTCTTGCTGACGCCAAGCTTTGAAAGCTGTGCGTCTGATAGACCAGAGAATTCGGCAGGGTAGTCCAGGGCACCAGCACCAACGATGCAACCCTGACCCTTCATTAGACGCGGAACGGAGTGAACGGTTCCGATGCCACCAGGGTTGGTTAGCGAAACAGTAGAACCGGCAAAGTCACCAGCAGTCAACTTGTTGTCGCGAGCACGTTTTACTAAGTCTTCGTATGCGGTTAGGTATTCTGCGAAGTTAAGTCGCTGAGCACGCTTGATGTTTGGTACCAAAAGCGCGCGGGTGCCATCTTCTTTTGGAATGTCAATTGCCAGACCAAAGTTAATGTTCGCCGGCTGAACTACCGCCGGGCGACCCTCAACTAAGTCGTAGTAAACGTTTTGGCTTGGGAATTCCTTTAGCGCGCGAACAATCGCGTAACCAATGATGTGAGTGAACGAAACTTTGCCGCCGCGGGTTCGTGAAAGGTGACTGTTAATCACGATTCGGTTGTCGATCAAAAGTTTTGCTGGCACGGTGCGCACAGATGTTGCGGTTGGCACCTCTAGAGAGGCATCCATGTTTGAAGCCAGGGCCTTAGACATTCCCTTAAGGATGTTGACCTGGTCTTGTTCTTCGGCTTCCTCGGCATCAACTGTGTTGATTAGGCCGGTTACCGGAGCCTGAGCTGGGATTGGCTGAGGCTTTGCCTCTATGCCGGTGGTTTTTGCTACCACTGGCGAGCTTGCGGCTGGGGCCGCTGGCGCAGCTGGAGCTGCCGGGGTTGTGGGTGTTGCTGGGGCAGCGGGTGCCGCTGGCTGAATGGCGACCGGACCGGTAGTTGCGTGAGGTGTCTGGGTTGGCTGGTAATTCTCGAGAATTGGCCACCAGGCTTTATCCACAGAATCTGGATTTGCCTTGTATTGGGCGTACATTTCGTCGACTAACCAGTCGTTTGCGCCAAAACCGTTCTCGTTCTCAGTGTTGCCTGACAGAGAAATCACCTCTTTATGAATGTCTTTGAACCTTAAGCCTACCTTCTGCGATGGTCCGAATTAGGTCTAAGGGGTGCTTTTGCCCAGTGAATTCCTAGATTTCCGCCGGTATGCTGGGAACACGATGGATAAAGCAGGTTCTGACCATAGACCTTTTGGTGGTGTGGCCCGATGAGTGAGTGGTTAATGCTCGGATTCGGTCTGATTCTGACCATCGGTACCGGTTTATTCGTGGCCAGCGAGTTCTCAATGGTCAATCTGGAGCGCAGCGACCTTGAGGCAAGGCGCGAACGCGGCGAACGCGGCCTAA
>CANGJO010000079.1 GCA_947454285.1 Microbacteriaceae bacterium
ATCGGTCGCGAGATTGAAGTTGAATCAATCTTTAACCACGTGCGCAGAGTTTTTGGTGCCGAGGTTCTTCGCAAGAGTTACCGCACCACCAGTCAGGCGCTGGGAGATCTGATCAACCGCGAGTTCTACCAGAATCGAATTCAGTTCGTACCGTCGGCAGCCGAGTACCAGGGGGAGCGCAGCTTTGTTCTTGACCTGGTGCTTGAAGACAATCGCGCCAAGACCACAATCGAGGGTGCCACCGAGAGCCTTGATGCCGAGCTTGATCGCACAATTGAACTTATCTTCAACCATGCGCTGTGGCACCCACAGCAGTCGCTCTTGGTGGCAAGTGCGTCAAAGGTGCACGCAGATCGCATTCGCGCCGCCGTGGTTCAAGGTCTTCAAACCAGAAGCTCGTTGGCCGAATTCTTTGATTCGCACGGTCGTGAAAAATTTGAAGTCACACCAATTGCAGAGCTGACTCACCGAATAGCCGACCGCGTGATTTTCTCGCTTGGTTTTGGCCGCACCTCACACGGAGCGGTGCTGTCTAACTTTGGTCAACTTAGCGAACCAGATGGTGGCCGATACCTAGCCAACCTTTTGGTGAGTGCCCGTGACCAAATCACCGTGGTCTCTTGCTTTGGTGCAGAAGACGTTCCGGTCGATCGACTATCGGGTGGCGCAACGATTTTGAAAGACCTACTTGCGGCTACTCAGGCACAGCACGAGCCGATTCAGCAGGTGATTGATCCAATGCTGAGCGACCTAAGTTTGCGCCTCAAGAAACTTGGCGCCCGAGTGGACGACGGCTATTCTCGCGATCTGCCGTTGATAGCTTCTTACGCCAAGACCTCTGCGGTGATTGAACCGGACTGGTCGATTCCGGGGCAAAGCCGCACAGAGAAGTTCCGCATTCGTCCGGGTCTATTGACCTCAATGGGTTGGAAGTACGTGCGTGTTTACAGCTTTGAATTGTTCTCTGATCCACAGGCCGTGGCGATTCGCATTGCTGAGCAGTTGGGTCTGCAAGTTACCAAGCGACCGCTGCCATTGTTTGATGCGAACGATCAAGCGTTTGAAGACACCGATGTTGCCTGGGGTGACCGTGGTGATTCGAATGATTCGCGATTGCGCCAAGACAAACCACCGCACTGGGGTTAATAGGCACTGGGGTTAGTCGCCGCAGTTAGTTAGTCGCTCTTTTTAGAGCTGCTTGCAGAATCGGTCTTGTAGAAGCCGCTGCCTTTGAAAGTAATGCCAACCTGGCCAAACACTTTACGAAGTTCACCGCCGCATTCTGGGCAGGTGGTTAGGGTTGCCTCGCTCAACGCTTGTTGAATGTCAAAGGTGTGCTCGCATGATTTGCAAGCGTATGAGTAAGTAGGCACGAATCTATTTTAACCGCTGAGTGAAGTGATTGATACCGGTTGGAGTTACGGCAGCATCAACAGGGTGGTCGTGTTGTTCGGCAGGCACTTCGGACAGCACTTCGCTGTCGAAGACAACGGCAACGATTGGCGGCAGTGGTTTGAATTCCAATAGCGCTCTGTCGTAGAAGCCTTTACCTTTGCCAAGTCGAATGCCGCTGGCATCAACTGCCAGTGCGGGAATGATGGCAAGATCTATTTCGTTTGGTTCAACGGTTGGGCCGGTGGCCTCGTGGAATCCAAAAATACCTACTTGTGTATCGCCATCAAAGCTGACCCAATCCAAGGTGCCGTCCGCTTTTGAAATCGGAAGCAAAACTTCAATCTCGTTATCCAGAGCCCAGTCAATAAATAGTTCTGTGTCAGGTTCATTGCCAAATGGTAGGTAGCAGGTCACTTTCTTTGCACCATTTGCGATGCACAACTCCGCAAGATGAATGTTTAGCTCACTGGCTTCATCGGGGTTGTATTGGCGAGCGGCTCGATCGGCCGAAAGTTTGGTGCGCAGTTCAGCCTTCTTAGCTGCTGCTGCATTTAGTTCCATGGCACTAATCTTGCCATCGTGAACCAAACATTTGTGCTCAATCATGGCGACGTCAATTTGCGACTAGTCCGCGTTCGCGATGCTAAGAAACTTGAGCGTCTGATTCTTGGAAATCGTGAATGGTTGCGCCCCTGGGAAGCAACCAACCCACACGGTCCAAACTCTTTTGACATCAAGGCTCAAGTGCGTGGTTTGTTAAAGCAATTTAAAGACGATCAGGGCTACCCATTTGTGATTGAGTATCGCGGCGAAATAGTTGGCCAGCTGAATGTTGCAAATGTTCTGTTTGGATCTGTGAGCAGTGCCCTGCTTGGCTACTGGATTGCGCCAAACTTTGCTGGAAAAGAAATCACGCCAACAGCAGTTGCGCTCACAATTGATTACCTGCTTAACATCGTGGGGTTGCACAGGGTAGAGATTGACATTCGCCCAGAAAATAGTGCCTCGCTGCGCATAGTTGAGAAGCTTGGGCTGCGATATGAGGGCCTCAAGGAAAGATACATTCACATCAATGGCGATTGGCGTGATCACTACATCTTTGCAATCACCCAAGAAGAGGTTCCAAGTGGAATTCTTAACCGATGGAAACAAAATCGTGTGCCATCGATGCAATTTCCTAGGAAAAATTCATAAAAAATTTGCCAAGAACACACCCAGTTAAATAGCGCGACACTCTCCGAATCACTCCTAGCGTTGAACTATGAATTTCAACGGTTCGGGTGGCTTGATGTTTCTCATCATCGCCGGACTTTGGCTTTGGGTTTTTATCCCATCTTGGTTTAAGCGCAGCCAGGAACGTCAGACCGCGAATCCAAGCGCTCGTCAACTTCGCCGAGAGGCCAGGGCCGCTCGAGCCGCAGCACCCCGAAGTGCAATTTCTAACTTGGCCGAGAGAAATTTCCGCCTCTCGATGACTCAGAAGATTTTCTCAACTATCTCGTTTTTTTCTCTAGCAACGTCAATTGCGTCGATTTTCTTGGCTGTGTCGCAAATTTTTTATTGGATTGTTACGTTTATTTTCTCGGCCATTTTTGTGGCTTCTTGGGTGATCGCACGAACAGCGAAACGTAAAAATCTTGACGTGCTTGCCAGGGCGTCTAAGAGTCGTTCAAATGTTTTCGCGTCAGTAGCTAATTCGCTTAGGTATGAGGACGCACAGAGTTCAATCGCTGGAATCCCAGTAGATACGCGGGCTTGGGAGCCTAACCACCTTCCTGCACCGCGACAAAGAATTGGTGAGTTGGAGCTGCCGACTCTTGCCGAGGTAGTTGAAATTGAGGAGCGTGTGATTAAAAAATCACAAGCGACTCTGGATTCAACTGCTCTCGATGAGATTCTGCGGAGGCGACGCGCCAATGGATAGTAAACGAGAAATCGAACTATCATCCCCAAATTCAATACTGATAGCACTAAAGTTTTAAACGATTCCGCATCATAAATTTCAGGAGAAAAAAGTATGGGGATTTTCAATAACGCAAAGAAGCTCTTTGAGAAAAACGCAGAGAGCATCGCACAGGATGCTGGCAAGCTTGCCGCCGAAGTCGTTGACGAGGTAGCAAATGCCGCAGCCGACCTAGAAAAGAAAGTGGATCAAACCGTGAAAAAAGTTGAAAAGAAGGCTACCAAGGCAGTTAAGACTGCAAGCAAGTCAGCTTCAAAGGCAACCAAGACTGCAGGTACTGCAGTAAAGAAGGCTGCTTCAACCGCTAAGAAGGCAACTGCTGCTAAGAAGCCAGTTGCAAAGAAGGCTGTTGCGAAGAAGACTGTTGCAAAGAAGGCAGCTCCTAAGAAGGCCGTAGCAAAGAAGGCTCCTGCAAAGAAGGCTGTTGCTAAGAAGGTTGTAAAGAAGACTGTTGCAAAGAAGGCAGCTCCTAAGAAGGCCGTAGCAAAGAAGGCTCCTGCAAAGAAGGCTGTTGCAAAGAAGGCTCCTGCAAAGAAGGCAGCTCCTAAGAAGGCTGTTGCAAAGAAGGCTCCTGCAAAGAAGGCTGTTGCTAAGAAGGCTCCTGCAAAGAAGACTGCTGCGCGCAAGCCAGCAGCTCGCAAGGTAGCAAAGAAGAAGTAATTCTTCTAAACCTTTATAAAAAGAACCCTGCCGAAAGGCAGGGTTCTTTTTTCCTTAACTGATTAGTTTTTCGAAACCACCCAGACAGCAGCGCTGCTTAGAGTTGGGTGCTGAAACTTGAACCCGGTTGCCAGTAGCTTCTCTGCCGACATGTTTTGGCTACACAGCAATAGCTCAGTTGCTGCTTCACCCAGTATCAGCTTCAGAGCAAAAGCCGGCACCGGAATAATCGCCGGACGCTTCAGTTGCTTGGCAAGTGCAACCACCATGTCTTTGCATGTTGCCGGCTCCGGTGCGGTTAGGTTGAACGCTCCGGATGCCGACGAGGTATTGATCAAGTGAATGATTGCCGCGGCTTCATCAACCTGACTGATCCATGCCCACCATTGCTTGCCAGATCCAAGTGGTCCGCCAACACCTAATTTGATTAGCGGCAATAGTCGCCCAAGAGCGCCCAGCTGGCGAGACATCACCATTGTGGTTCTGGCAAGAACTACGCGAACACCGCTTGGTGCCTTGAGCGCTTCTTGCTCCCACTGGTTGGCCAAGTCGCTCAAGAATCCAGAGCCCTTTGGTGCGGACTCGCTAAGAATCTTGTCACCGCTGTCACCATAAAACCCCGATGCCGATCCGCTAACAAAAACCTTTGGCGGATTCTTAGCCGCGTCCATGGCCTTCACCAATGTGCGAGTTGAATCAATTCGCGAGGCAACAATTTCTTGCTTGTACTTTTTGGTCCATGGAATTTTTCCGGTGGTGGCGCCGGCCATGTTCACCACAGCATCGATGTTGTCCATGAGGTCTGCCGGAATAGTTCCGGTGGCTGGGTTCCATGCGACTTCGCCAGGCCCTGAGATTGGGCGACGCACCAACTTGATTGGCTCGTGACCGGCTGCCTTAAGTTGACGAGCAACCTCG
>CANGJO010000080.1 GCA_947454285.1 Microbacteriaceae bacterium
ATTAAACCCCAGATACCAAAGTCAGCACCAACTTGCTCGATTAGCTCTGGGATGCGGGGAATCTGAGTAACACCAACGATTCCCTGGATGAAGAAGATGGCTGCAATCGCGTTGTTCGCTTGGTCAGCGCGCGCTTTGGTCATTGCCATTTAAAACCTTCTTTGAAAACTAGTTGGTGCGGTCTACTACTGCCTGGGCAAAAAGCTCAAGGGCATTCTTCACAGCGCCCTCGGGCAACGAAGCAATTGATTCAATCGCGTCATCGGCCCAACGCTTTGCCTCTTGGTAAGCGGCATCGGCAACCGGGTGATTGCGCAAACGAACCAGCGCCTCTTGAAGTCTGGCGTCATCTTGCAGACCGCCATCAATAAGTGCCAAGAGTGAAATTGCCTCAACGTCACCAACCGCTGCCGCCTTGCGCAACAACAGCACCGGCAAAGTTGGCACACCCGCACGAAGATCAGTACCCGGAGTTTTACCCGATGGACCGGCCTCGGAAATATCAATCACGTCATCAATCAGTTGGAAGGCGACTCCAACTTTCTCACCGTAGGCACCAAGCGGCTCAAGGTAATCGCGCGATGCACCGGACAGCATTATGCCCAAGCGTGCAGATGCTGCTATCAAAGATCCAGTCTTGTCGGCCATCACCTGAATATAGTGAGCGATTGCATCGTCGTTTTCTGCCGGACCAATGGTCTCGTGCAGTTGACCAAGGCAAAGACGTTCAAAAGTATCTGCCTGTAGCTTTAGCGATTCCTCGCCAAGGTGCGAACCAACTTGCGATGCACGTGCAAACAAAAGATCACCGGTCAAAATCGCGATTGAGTTGCCCCAAATCATTTGCGCAGTTGGCACACCGCGACGAGTTGGCGCATCGTCCATTACGTCATCGTGATACAAAGTCGCCAAGTGAGTTAGCTCAACCACAACCGCAGCATCAATAATTTCTTGCTTCTTAGCATCGCCAAGTTGAGCTGCCAACAAAACCAAGGTTGGTCGAACGCGCTTACCACCGGCAGCTACCAAGTGCCTAACCGATGCGCCAACAATTTTGTCAGCATGCTGCGTGGCTACCAACAAGTTCTGCTCAACAATTTCAAGCCCAGACTCCAGTGACTTCAGCAGCGCTCGATCTGAAACTTTCTTTAGCTGGCGAGGCAGCGAGATTTTGCTCACTTTGCTCCAGCCTTGACGCCAGCTTTGAACCCCTTGTGCACAGCAACAATGCCAAAGGTTAGGTTGCGGAACGAAACATCGGTGTATCCCGCTTTTTCAATTTTCAATTTCAATTCATGCTGGTTCGGCCAAGCCAAGATTGACTCCGATAGATAGCTGTATGCCTCAGGAGTCTTGCTAGCCAGGCTAGAGAACGCGGGTAGCAGTTTGTTGAGGTAGAAGTTGTAGAACGGGGCGAACCAGGCGCTGGTCACCTTTGAGAATTCGCAAATCACGATTACGCCACCCGGCTTGGTGACTCTGTGCATTTCGGCGAGCGCCTTAGGCACATCAACCACGTTTCTCAAACCAAATGAAATTGTGACCGCATCAAACTCGGCGTCTGCGAATGGAAGCGCGGTGGCATCGGCAAAAACAAATTCGATTTCCGGGTGACGCTTGCGACCAACCGCCAGCATGCCCTCAGAGAAGTCGCCAGCGACAACTTTTACGCCTGGCAGTGCAAAGGCAACCGATGACGCACCGGTACCGGCAGCTAGATCAAGAATCTTTTGACCACTCTTTGGCGCCACTGCATTGCGCACAATTTTGCGCCAGCGAGCATCTTGCCCAAACGAAAGTAGGGCGTTGGTTAGGTCATAGGTGGGTGCCACATCATCGAACATTGCGGCAACATCGGCCGGCTTCTTGTCTAGGTTGGCTTTACTCACCTGACAAGTCTACTTGCGGCGAATTGACCTCGTAGCGGCAATCAGAGCTAGGGCAATTGCGCCAACGCCCATGGCATAAAGGCCAACCTGGGCGGCCTGCAAGAACATGTCTGCAGGAGTCTTCTTGGTGAACTGCGCCTTACTGATATCGATTGGTGCATTCTGTTTTGGATCCACCATGGTTCCAGCCTTTGGTGTCACCACTGAGTTCTTGGCCGCCGGGTTGATTGCAATGAAACCGGCACTTGCCTTGCTGACTCCAGAATCAGACCCCGATGAGTCGGTTGAGCTGCCACTGCGCACTGGTGCAGGAGCAGACCCTGCCGATGCTGCTCCGGTTTTGTCGATTGGGGCAGTTGATCCCGAATTCAACTTTGGCAACTTGGATGTTGCTTTATTCGGATTCTTCGCCGGTTTAGCATCGTCCTCGTCAATCCAAGAGTTTTCGCTGATTTCATCGGTGTCTCGCTTTGGGCGAATCACTAGCGGTGGCAATGACAAGCGGCCCTGTTTGCCGTACTTCTGTTCCAACTCATCGCGCTTGATGTGCGGTTCCTTCGAGGGCTTCGGCATTGGAAAGCCAGACTTATCGGGTTTTGGTTCGTGAACCTTTGGGGTCTCCACCACATCAGAGCTAGGCGCCTGGTCCTCATCGTCGGCATAGGCCGGAGCGGCAATAAAAAGCCCGCCGAAGACGATGATTCCAGAAATCAGAAAGGCTGCTGGGGCAAGCTTTCGCATTCTGGGACTCCTTGGCGGGTTTAGGCTTTTTGAGGCTGCAAGTTCAGATTACCCGCGGCGTTTGGCCCATTCACTGGGCGCATCAAGGTTCACAGAGAACACTCAGAAAGGTGATGGGCATGGCTGCAACGCAAAAACTCGTGCTCACCACCCGTGAACTGAACACCGATACCTTCAAGTTGCTCGCTCACCTGCCCGAGAACCCTCTGGCCTTTGTGCGTGGTGGCGATGGAATCGTAGGTTGGGGCGAGGCGGTTCGTCTTGAGAGCAGCCAATCAGCTGGGCGCGTTGCCGATTTGGCCGCGCAGTGGCGCGAGTTGGTTGCACAGTCAACCGTGACCGACGACGTGCAGCTACCCGGCACCGGACTGGTTGCCTTTGGCACCTTTGCATTTTCAGATTTGAGTAATACCGCCAGCACATTGATTGTGCCCGAGGTAATTCTTGGTAGTCGCGATGGTCGCGTTTGGTTGACTACGGTTCAAAATGCTGCTTCACCAGATTTCTGGTCTCACGCGGCGGAGTACAAAATCAATCCTTCGGTTAATTTTGAAGCCGGTGAAGTTTCGGCAGATCGTTTCAAATCTTTGGTGGCCGCGGCCGTTGAAAAGATAGGTTCGGGCGCAGTTGCCAAGGTCGTCTTGGCTCGTGACGTGATTGCAAAGTTGCCAAGCGGATTTGATATTCGCAGCGTGCTGCAAAAACTTGCAAGCCAATACCCAACCTGCTGGGTTTATTCAGTTGATGGAATGTTCGGAGCCTCCCCTGAACTTTTGGTTCGCGTATCGCACGCACAGGTTTCTGCTCGAGTACTAGCTGGAACTGCAGGCCGCGGAACAGACCCGGGCGTTGATCAGGCAATTGCAGTTGCGCTTGCTGCCTCTTCAAAAAACACTGCCGAGCACGCGTTTGCTGTTGACTCGTTGGTGAAATCACTTGAGCCCTTCTGCACCCATGTTGATGCCGACCCAACTCCGTTCAGTCTTGCTTTGCCAAACGTTTGGCACTTGGCCAGCGACGTGCACGGTGTGCTGCGCGAAGATGCATCGGTGTTGGATGTTGCAGCCGCGTTGCACCCAACCGCTGCGGTTGCCGGAACGCCAACCACGGTTGCCCAGAATCTAATTTCGCAACTTGAAAACACCGATCGCGGCCGCTACGCGGGACCGGTTGGTTGGATTGGTGCCGACGGTGATGGAGAGTGGGCGATTGCATTGCGCGGGGCGCAGATTAGCGGCGAGACAATTCGCGCGTTTGCCGGTTGTGGAATCGTTGCGGAGTCAGAACCAGAAGCCGAGCTTGCTGAAACCGATTTGAAGTTCCGCCCAATAAGGGAAGCGCTTCAGTAGTTTCTACTTAAGTCTTACGTCAATCACTACGCGGCCAACTGTTTCAAGTGCGGTGTTAAGTTCGTCAACACTTTCAACTCGAATGTAGTTCCAGCCATAGGCCTGCGCCAAGTGCCAAATGTCAATCTGCTGCGGAGTGGTGAAGAGTCGTTCAAATGTTTTGGCATCTAACGACTCGGCCATCTCTAGCCCAGCAAAGATTGTTCCGCCGGCATCATTGCCCACCACTATTTGAATATTTAGATCGCCATCCAGCGGGTCAATTGCCAATGATGATGCGTCGTGAAACAGGGTTAGATCGCCAATCAGCGCGCGGGTTGTGCCCTCACGCTCAATCAGCGCCAGACCGGTAGCCGTGGCCACTGTGCCGTCGATGCCAGCCAGGCCCCGGTTCGAATAGATGTTCAGTAGCTTGGCTGGTGCCCAGGCATCAGCTTCGCGAATCAGTCGTGATGCACCAAGCATCAACTGGTCTGGGCCGTTGGTTGCGTTCCATACGGCTTCCACCAAAGCACGGCGATCAAGAGTGCCATAGGCCGAAGTGGTTGCCTCGGCATCTGCCAAACGCCAACGCTCAAGCCATTCAAAATCAACATCGCTATCAACAGAAATTTCATCAACCACAATTGATGCGCGCCGTGAAACGTCAAAGTGACCCATCACCTTGCTGCGCACCACAACCACTTCAACGTTCTCATCGAACAGCAAGCGAATTACCGCGCGACCAAGAGTTGGCTTTCCATAAATAATTACTCGACGAATTTCTTTGGCAAGTTCGTGGCTCTCAAGAATTCTGCGGTAACCAATGATTGCGTTTGCACCATGACGCGCACCCGATGATGGCTCGGCAAGAAGTGGCCAACCAAATGCCTCGGC
>CANGJO010000081.1 GCA_947454285.1 Microbacteriaceae bacterium
AAAGCCAAGCTGCGATGGATCGGTAACTGCAACGACTTGCATCACACCTGATTCGGTAAGTTTCTGTACGCGCTGACGTACCGCAGCCTCACTGAGGCCCACTTTCTTACCAACTTCGGCATAAGATCTACGACCGTCAAGCTGCAACTGCTCGATGATCGACTTCGAAACATCGTCCAGCTGGCTAGATTTGGTGCGTAAAACTCGTGACATGTGACGATTTTGACAGTGAAAAGGGCGTTTAGCAAACGAATCCGTACCCGATTCGCTATTTTGCTACTGATTTGATAGCAAATCGTGATAATTGGCTACGGAATCGTGATATTTAGCCTCAAAAAACCTGATTAGAATCGCCATATGCGCGAACTCAAGAACTACATAAATGGCCAGTGGGTAGCCTCTAAATCAGGCGAAACCACCGATGTAATCAACCCGGCAGATGGTCAAACCTACCTGCAGGCTCCGCTTTCAGCCGCCACCGATGTGGACGATGCCTACAAGGCTGCGGCAAATGCTTTCGAAGAATGGAGCCAGACAACGCCGTCTGAGCGCCAGCTTGCTTTGCTAAAAATTGCCGATGCAATGGAAGAGCAAGCCGAGCACTTCGCTGATCTTGAATCACAAAACACCGGTAAGCCACGCAGCACCCTGGTGGAATACGAGATCGGTCCATCGATCGATCAGATTCGTTTCATGGCCGGTGCTGCTCGAAACCTTGAGGGCAAGTCAGCCGGCGAATACGCTCGCGATCACACCTCGTGGATTCGCCGCGAGCCTATCGGTGTGGTTGGCCAGGTTACTCCGTGGAACTATCCGCTGAACATGGCGGTATGGAAGTTCGCTCCGGCTATCGCCGCGGGTAACACCGTGGTCTTGAAGCCAAGCGATACAACTCCGGTTTCAACTTTGTTGTTGGCGCAAATCACCGAGGGCATTTTGCCGAACGGTGTGTTCAACGTGCTGACCGGTAACCGCGACACCGGTCGAGCAATGATCGAAAACGAAATTCCGCAGATGGTCTCGATCACCGGTTCCGTTCGTGCGGGTATGGAAGTTGCCAAGTCGGCAGCATCTGACCTTAAGCGCGTGCACCTTGAACTTGGTGGCAAGGCTCCAGTAATTGTTTTCGAGGATGCAGATTTACAGAAGGCCGCAGCACAAATTGCGATTGCCGGATTCTTCAATGCGGGTCAGGACTGCACCGCGGCCACTCGCATCTTGGTGCACGAGTCGGTACACGACGAATTCTTGGCTCTGCTTGTTGCCGAGGTAAAGGCAAATGCTCAGACCGGTGATCCAAGCCGCGATGACATTCTGTTTGGCCCGGTAAACAACGCCAACCAGCTTGAGCGCGTTCAGGGCTTCATTGATCGTCTGCCTGACCACGCCAACATTGAAACCGGTGGCGTGCGCGTCGGCGACAAGGGTTACTTCCACGAGGCAACCGTGTTGTCTGGCTTGAAGCAGAAGGACGAACACATCCAGAGCGAAATCTTTGGTCCGGTTGTGACAGTGCAGAAATTCAGCACCGATGACGAGGCGCTGCGCAACGCTAACGACGTACAGTACGGTTTGGCATCATCGGTGTGGACCCAGAACCACACCCGTGCGCTGCGATTCTCTAAGTCGCTGAACTTTGGTTGCGTTTGGATCAACACCCACATTCCATTGGCGGCTGAGATGCCTCACGGTGGTTTCCGTCACTCGGGCTACGGCAAAGACTTGTCTGCCTATGGCTTCGAGGACTACACCCGCATAAAGCACGTCATGAGTTACATCGGGGAGTAAGTGAGCTAACAAGCTTGCTTGATTAGCGAGCGACGACTCGATGTTGAGCGCGTAGCGCGAACACATCGGCGACTAGTTCTCCACAGATTCGCGAGCGTGGGCTCCGGGCATTAGCTTGGGGCCCACACTCTTTTAATGCAATTCACCTGGATGCTGCCTTCGCTGCTGTTTGGTCTATACCTAGGGCTTAGCTCCGGCGCGTGGCACATGCTGGGCATGAGTGTGATTACCGCCGGCATCTGGGTGGGGGTGCGCAAGTTCAACGATGGGCGAGTAGTTGACCTTAGTGAACCGGTCATCATCAATGGTGCCGAGGTCTGGATTGGCGACTACCCATTACCCAGGCGCGAGATCCTGTGGAAGCGCGAATGGCACTCGCTGGTCTTTCAGGCCTACCAATCGGCACATAGCCCACCGCAATTTGAACTTGATTTGCAATTGAACACCGATGGCGTGCACGCACTAATAATTGGTGCAACCGGATCGGGTAAGAGCGAACTACTCAAACTACTGCTGGCGCAAACCATTTCGGCAGAGCCCAATTGCGAGCTCAGCCTTTTGGACTTCAAGGGCGGGGCAACCTTCAGCAGGTATGCCCACCTAAATCAACTCAGGCGTCTAGCCACCGATATCGACGGCCATGACCCAGACGAGCTCTGGAACGGCATCAGGGCAGAGGTAAGTAGACGCGAGTTGGCCCTGGCTGCCAAGGGGGCCAGTCGCATCGAGGACCCAATCATGTATGGCCTGCCCAGGCATTACATCTTTATCGATGAGCTGGCAGCGGCGCTCGCCGAATCACCAATGGCATCCGGTGCACTGACCGCGGTTGCCACCAGAGGCAGGTCCCTGGGAATCCATCTGATTATGGCCACCCAGTCGGCCCAAGGCATACCGCGCTCTATGCTGACCAACCTTCGCGTTCGAATCGCGCTCGCCGAAGCCGACCCGATTGACCTCGCTCAATTGAATATCAAGCGGCCGTCGGAGCCGTTATCGGTGTTGTCTGGCTGGGGCAATGGAATCGTGCAGAAACCGGGGGCGTTAAGTTCCTATTTCAATTTCC
This sequence comes from Microbacteriaceae bacterium, assembly GCA_947454285.1. GTDB lineage: Bacteria > Actinomycetota > Actinomycetes > Actinomycetales > Microbacteriaceae > Rhodoluna. Next base: position 2,855 of record CANGJO010000081.1, read on the forward strand.
CGCTGGGCGCCTTGTTTTGATTTCTAGAAGGAATTTTTGTGGCAGGATTTCCTTAGATGCGTGAACCCCTGCGTGTCCGGTTGTGTTGGTTGGGCCAATGAAGGCCCCTCTATCTAAGGAGTCACGGCATTGAATAAGCCACTTCCAGAAGACCCAATGATGCGCGAGCTAGTAACTATGGCTCGTCGTCACCAAATGACTCGACGCGCAGCACTTGCGGGTGCGGGTGCAACTGCGGCAACGCTTGCACTGGCAGCATGTGCACCAGGCGGAGCAACCGGCGCCAAGCTAACTGCGGCAAAAGATCTTTCTGAATCAGAAAAGTCATTGATCTGGAGCAACTGGTCGCTTTACATTGACCTAGACGACAAGGGCAATCGCCCAACTCTTGACACTTTCAAGAAGCAGACCGGTATCACAGTTGAATACCGCGAAGACTACGACGACAACGACTCTTACTACGGCAAGGTTAAAGACCAGCTAGCAAAGGGAAGCGACATTGGTGCAGATCTTGTTTGCCCAACCTCATGGATGGCAGCTCGTTGGATCAACCTTGGGTACACACAAACCTTCGACAACGCAAAAATTCCAAACAAAAAGAATGTTCAGCCTGCATACCTAGGCGACGCATACGATCCAGAGCGCAACCAGTCGCTTCCTTACCAGGGCATTCTTGCCGGTCTTGCTTACAACAAGAAGGCCTACAAGAAGGCAACCGGTAAAGATGCGCCGGCAACCATCGAGGACATTTTCAACGAGCCAGCTCTAAAGGGCCGCGTTGGTGTTCTTTCAGAAATGCGCGACACCATCGGAATTATCTTGATGGCTCAGGGGATCGATATCACCAAGGATTCTTCGCTAAACGAAGATGCATTCATGAACGCAATCGACTACCTGCAAAAGAAGGTAGACGACGGTCAGGTTGCCAAGATTAAGGGCAACAGTTACAAGGAAGACTTGCTAAACGGTGACACCATTGCGGCGATTGCTTGGTCTGGCGACATCATTCAGTTGAACGCAGAAACCAACGGCGACAACTTTGGATTCGTGCTTCCAGAATCTGGTGCAACCATCGCGGCTGACTGTTTTGTAATCCCGATGGGTGCGCAGCACAAGTCAAACGCCGAGCAACTGATCAACTACTACTACGACCCTAAGAATGCAGCGATTCTTGCTGCTTACGTGAACTACATCACCCCGGTAGTTGGCGCAAAGGAAGAAGCACTAAAGATTGATCCAAAGATGGCCGAAAACGAATTGATTTTCCCATCGGCAGAGACCCTTAAGAAGACCAAGGCGTTCCGTGCCTTGACTGGTAAAGAAGAACAGCGTTTCACCGCTGCTTTCCAGAAGATTAAGTTGGGCGTGTAATGGCAACAGAGTTTGTTGCCAGAGGTGCCGACCTTGAACTAGTTGGTATCCGTAAAGAATTCCCCGGGTTCACCGCAATCGAAAACCTTGACCTGCACATTCCTGCAGGTGAGTTTTTCGCGTTGCTTGGCCCATCGGGTTGCGGAAAGACCACCACGCTGCGTTTGGTTGCCGGTCTTGATGAACCAACTAAGGGCAAAATTCTTATCGGTGGCAAAGATGTAACCAACACCAAGCCGCACGAGCGTCCGGTTAACACCGTGTTCCAGAGCTATGCGCTTTTCCCACACATGTCGGTTTTGGAAAACGTTGCGTTTGGTTTGAAGCAGCGAAAAATTGAAGACCCAATGACCAAGGCTCAGGCATCGCTTGAGTTGGTTGAGCTTGGGCACTTGGCGCAGCGCCGACCACAGCAATTATCGGGTGGTCAGCAGCAGCGCGTTGCCTTGGCTCGCGCACTGGTTAATCGCCCATCACTATTGCTGCTTGATGAGCCGCTTGGTGCACTTGATCTAAAGCTTCGTCGCCAGATGCAGATTGAGCTAAAGGCAATCCAAATGGAAGTTGGCCTTACCTTCTTGCACGTGACTCACGACCAGGAAGAAGCCATGGACATG
>CANGJO010000082.1 GCA_947454285.1 Microbacteriaceae bacterium
GCCGTCTCGTTCCGCTTCCGTGACGGTTCACAGGAAAACGGAATTCCGGTTGCAGATGCAATTGCCCGAATCTTGAAGGCGATTGAAGAAAAAGTTCAGGTATAGCAATTGTCTTCTGAGCGGATTCAATCCTCGGCTGAGCTGCCTGGAGTTCCGAACGCGTTTCAGCACCTTTGGACTCCACATCGACTGGTCTACATTCAACACGGGCAGCAGCCGGCTGATCACGAATGCCCGTTCTGCCTTGCAGTTGATAAAACCGATGAAGATGCACTGATTGTTTTCCGAGGCGAGCACGCTTATGCTTTGCTGAATCTGTTCCCATACAACTCCGGCCACATGCTGGTTTGCCCATATCGCCATATTGCGACCTACGACCAGGCTTCGCCTGAAGAAGTTGCCGAGATCGCGACTCTTACTCAGCAGGCAATGCGAGTACTAAAAAGCATTTCTGGTGCTCACGGTTTCAATATCGGTATGAATCAGGGTGAAGTTGCCGGGGCTGGCATTGCTGGCCACTTGCACCAGCACATCGTTCCCCGCTGGCGCAACGACGCGAATTTCTTCCCAATCATCGCTGAGACCAAGGCCCTGCCTCGTTTGCTTGGTGAGGTGCGAGCAGACATTGCTGCCGCCTGGAGTTCTGTTTCTTAAGGTTAAGTTGCCCTTTGCTGCTTGGCTTAGACTTTACCCATGAGCAATTCTCAGACTTCTAAATCAACACCACTTGTTAAGCGCGGCCTAGCTGAAATGATGAAGGGCGGCGTCATCATGGACGTTGTTACTCCAGATCAGGCAAAGATCGCCGAAGACGCAGGTGCCGTTGCAGTTATGGCACTTGAGCGCGTTCCTGCCGACATTCGTGCACAGGGTGGCGTCTCACGCATGAGCGATCCAGACATGATCGACGGCATCATCAAGGCAGTATCGATTCCAGTTATGGCCAAGGCTCGCATTGGTCACTTTGTTGAGGCACAGATTCTTCAGGCACTAAAGGTGGACTACATCGACGAGTCTGAAGTGCTTAGCCCAGCTGACTATGTAAACCACATCGATAAGTGGAAGTTTGACGTTCCATTTGTTTGTGGTGCAACCAATCTTGGAGAGGCGCTTCGTCGCATCACCGAGGGTGCAGCAATGATTCGCTCAAAGGGTGAAGCCGGTACCGGTGACGTATCTGAAGCTATGAAGCACATTCGCACAATCTCAGGTGAGATTCGCGCATTGGCTGCAAAGTCAGAAGATGAACTTTATGTTGCAGCCAAAGAGTTGCAGGCTCCATACGAACTAGTTCGTGAAGTTGCATCTACTGGAAAACTTCCTGTGGTGATGTTTGTTGCTGGTGGAGTTGCTACTCCAGCAGATGCCGCATTAATGATGCAAATGGGTGCTGATGGTGTTTTCGTTGGCTCAGGAATTTTCAAGTCGGGTAACCCTGCGGAACGTGCAAAGGCAATTGTGAAGGCAACTACCTTCTACAACGACCCTGACGTTCTTGCACAGGTTAGCCGCGGGCTCGGCGAAGCAATGGTTGGCATTAACGTGACCGACATTCCTGCTCCACACCGTTTGGCTGAACGCGGCTGGTAAGCAACATGCCAATTGGAGTGCTTGCGCTTCAAGGTGATTTCCGCGAGCACATAGCAACCCTTGAGGCCTGCGGTGCAGATGCAATTGCCGTGCGCACTATCGGTGAATTGGAGCGCTGTGATGCGTTGGTTATTCCCGGTGGCGAATCAACCGTTATGCAAAAACTTGCGGTCAATTACGGATTGTTTGATCCAATAAAAAAACTTATCGCTAACGGCTTTCCCGTTTTTGGAACTTGCGCGGGACTAATCATGTTGGCCGACGAAATTATCGATGGCATCGAAGGCCAAGCGGGCTTCGGCGGTCTGCCAGTTGCCGTTCGTAGAAATGCTTTTGGCAATCAACTTGATTCATTTGAGACAGATTTGGAATTTACCGGCATCGAAGGCGAGCCAATACATGCAGCTTTCATCAGAGCACCGATAGTCGAGCGCATTGGCGATGGGGTAGAGGTTCTTTCCAAGCTGAGCGATGGGCGCATCGTTGCGGTGAGGTCAGGCAACCTGCTTGGTATTTCTTTTCACCCGGAGGTTACTGGCGAGAACCGAGTGCACGAGTATTTCTTGAAGATGGTTCAGGCTGCCTAACACCGGCGAATAATCTAGACTTGCTACAAACCTAAATCGCTAATAGGAGCACTATGTCTGGCCACTCCAAATGGGCTACCACCAAGCACAAGAAGGCTGTTATCGACGGCCGTCGCGCAAAACTTTTTGCCAAGCTGATCAAGAACATTGAAGTTGCAGCTCGCCTTGGTGGACCAGATCTAGAAGGTAATCCAACTCTCTATGATGCCGTTCAAAAGGGTCGTAAGAGCTCACTTCCTAACGACAACATCGACCGCGCGATTAAGCGTGGCTCTGGTGTTGGCGCTGATGCCGTTGAGTACCAGAACATTATGTACGAGGGCTACGGTCCAAACGGTGTAGCAATTTTGATCGAGTGTCTTACCGACAACAAAAACCGCGCAGCAGCTGAAGTACGTCTAGCGGTTTCGCGCAATAGTGGAACCATGGCCGACCCAGGAAGCGTTTCATACCAGTTCGCTCGCAAGGGTGTAATCGTGGTTGCCAAAGCTGAAGGCACAACTGAAGATTCAATTCTTGAAGCAGTACTCGAAGTTGGTGTTGAAGATGTCGAATCTCGAGAAGAACAATTCGTGATCACTACCGATCCAAGTGACATGGTTGCGGTGCGCTCTGCATTGCAGGCCGCCGGAATTGACTATGAGAGCGCCGACGTTGAATTTGTCTCATCGATGCCAATCCAGGTCGACGCCGAGACAGCGCGCAAGTCAATCGCGCTCATTGACGCACTCGAAGATTCAGACGATGTGCAAAACGTGTACTCGAATCTAGACATTTCTGCAGAAGTTCTGGCTGAGCTCGAGAACGACTAATCAATGACAACGCGGGTACTTGGGGTAGACCCCGGTCTTACCAGGTGCGGTGTTGGAGTTATTGAAGTCGGTGCTGCTCGCAAAGTTTCGCTGGTGTCGGTAGACACAATCAAAACCTCGGCAGATAGCGAGCTGGTTGATCGCATTGGATTCATAGGCGAGCAAATAGAAACTCTAATCAAGAGTGCAAAGCCAAACGCGATCGCAATTGAGAGAGTTTTCAGCCAGCAAAACCTTCGGAGCGTGATGGGTGTTGCTCAAATCAGCGGTGTGGTTTTGATGCTTGCGCACAAATACAGGATTCCCGTTTACCTGCACACACCAAGTGAGGTCAAAGCAGCGGTGACCGGTTCGGGTCGTGCAAACAAGGAGCAGGTTGGCACCATGGTTGCCAAAATTCTTGGTTTGAAAGAAATTCCTAAGCCGGCCGATGCCGCAGACAGTTTGGCAATTGCAATTTGCCACGCGTGGCGAAGTGCCGCTGGAACAGTAATCAACGCAAAGACGCTCACTCCCGCACAGAAGGCCTGGCAAAAAGCTGAACAAGCTGCAACCGCTTCAAAGCGCCGTTAGTCAGACCCCGTTAGTTAGTCTTGAGGTGTGATTGCATCTCTCAATGGCCGAATCTTGGCGCTCGAATCGTCGAGTGCCATTGTTGACGTTTCCGGTGTTGGTTATCTGGTTCAGATCACCCCAGCAACATCACGCACCCTTTCAGTTGATCACAGCGCGTTCCTATTCACCGCAATGGTCGTTCGCGAGGACGGTTTTACACTGTTTGGTTTCGCGACCGTCGCTGAACAAAAAATCTTCGACCTGCTCAGATCAGTTTCTGGCGTGGGTCCAAAATCGGCGCTGGCAATTCTTGGCGAGCTAAGCGTGGATCAAATCGTCGACGCTGTTGCCCAAGAGAATGACGCTGCCTTCAAGGCCGTTTCTGGAATTGGCCCAAAGACCGCAAAACTTATAAGCGTTACGCTTGCCGGCAAGCTTGGCAATCCAGCAGCTCGCGCAAAATCTTCAGCCAGCAGCGATCTATCGGTGGTGGTTGCTGCACTAACCGGCCTGGGCTGGAACGAACGCAGCGCACTCGAAGCCGCGTCCAGAGCCAGCGACGCACTTGGTGCATCGGCATCGGCCAATAACTTGCTCAAGGCGGCACTGGCGCAACTTGGCTCTTCCAAGTCAATCGGAGCTAGCGATGAGTGAGCTAACTGAGCCACAGAGCACCGATAACGAATTGGCCTTCGAGTCAGCGCTTCGACCAAAGTCTTTAGAAGAATTCATTGGTCAAACCAAGATTCGTAGGCAACTGCAGCTAATTCTTGAAGCGGCCGCACTGCAGAACAGAACTCCTGATCACGTGCTGTTGGCGGGCCCACCCGGACTGGGTAAGACCACGTTGGCCATGATCGTGGCTCACGAAAGTGGCCGTCCGCTAAGGCTGACCAGCGGACCAACTATTCAACATGCCGGTGATCTGGCGGCAATTCTTAGCTCGCTGACACCGGGTGAGGTCTTGTTCATCGATGAAATCCACCGAATGGCCAGATCTGCAGAAGAAATGCTCTATTTGGCCATGGAGGACTTCCGGGTAGACGTCATGGTTGGCAAAGGCCCCGGTGCAACCTCAATTCCGCTAGACATTGCACCATTCACTCTGGTTGGTGCAACAACACGTTCGGGCATGTTGCCAAGCCCACTTCGCGATCGTTTTGGCTTCATTGCCCACCTTGAGTTCTACGATGACTCGGAGCTAGAGGCCGTGGTTCAAAGAGCCGCCA
>CANGJO010000083.1 GCA_947454285.1 Microbacteriaceae bacterium
GGTCAACGCGTTTTGGTTGAAGGCGAAACTTTCGTAAACAACCTTGCGGCCTACGATTCATTTGCACCGGGCACATTCTTCAACGAAAACATGTTGGTGCCGTTCAGTGTGAGCCTGGATAAGTTTCAGGTTGATTTTGATTTGAAGAACAGGACCAACATTGGCACGCCGCTAGATTTTCGTGCCTACGTTTCAAGTCGCTTAACACCAAATGCAAATCCCAACCCACACGTGATTCGCGTGAACGAGCCGCTTGCGATGCCGAGTTCAAATATCTACCTGACCGGAAACGGTTACGCACCACACATCACTATTCGCGATGCCGAGGGAAACATCACTTACTCTGGCGCCAGCCCATACTTGCCGCAGTCGCCTACCTACACATCACTTGGTGTGATCAAGGTTCCCGATGTTGCCAAGCAGTTTGGAATAATCTCGTTCTTCTACCCAACCGTGGATACCCTGAGCACCGGCGCCTTGACCTCTATCTACCCGGCACCGATCGACCCGCTGTTGACTATGAATGTCTACGTGGGTGACCTGGGTCTTGATGGCGGAGTGCCACAAAACGTCTACGCGCTTGACACCTCAAAGATGAAGCAAGTTGCCGGCGGTAAGAGTGGCGTAAAGGGCCTTCGCCTGCAGGTTGGCCAGACCGTGGATCTGCCGCAGGGGCTAGGCACCGTGACCTTTGATTCGATCAAACGCTTTGCGTCGCTAGATGTGAGCTACAACCCTGGCGGACTTTGGGTGCTGATCTTTGCCCTGTTGGCTCTGGCCGGAGTGACCACGTCTCTTTTGGTGCCTCGCCGTCGCGTGTGGGTGCGGAATACCACCGATGGTTTTGAGGTTGCCGCTCTTGCACGCGGAGACGACCCAATTCTTGAGAAGGTAGTAACTGAAATCGCTGCACAGCTAAAGATGAAAGAGAAAAAGTAATCATGGGCATTGTTTTGAATGAAGGTCTATCGCAGATCTCGCTCATCTTTATCTACGCTGCGATGGCGGTCTACACCGGAGCATTCCTTACCTTTGTAACTCACCTGTCACGCCTGGCTTCAGAAAAGAAGAAGGTGCGCACCGCGGCCACCAAGCTAGAGCGCGTGGCAATCATCGTTTTGACCGTAGGTGCAGTGCTGCACGGTACCGGCGTTGTGCTTCGCGGTATTGCCGCAAGTCGTGTGCCTTGGGCCAACATGTATGAGTTCTCAATCACCGGTTCATTTGTGGTGATGACGATCTTCTTAGTTGCTTTGGCAATCAAAGACATTCGCCTGCTGGCAACATTTGTTTCTGGTTTTGTGCTTTTGATTCTTGGTTCGGCAACCGCCATCTTCTACGTAGAAGTAAAGTCACTAATGCCGGCACTGCAGAGCTACTGGTTGGTAATTCACGTAACCGTTGCGATCCTGGCCACCGCGTTCTTCAATATCGCGGCCGCGCTTTCAATCGCATATATCTTAAAGACCGCCAAGTGGGTTGAGAAGTCAAAGTTAAATGGAGTGGCAACCTTTAAGCGAGTGCTCGCGCTGTTCCCATCGGTTGAAAAAATTGAACGTCTCTCTTACCGCTTCAACATCATTGGTTTTATTCTGTGGAGCTTCACGCTGATTGCCGGAGCAATCTGGGCAGAGCGTGCCTGGCACCGATACTGGGGCTGGGACACCAAGGAAGTTTGGACCTTCATCATCTGGACCATCTACGCCGGTTACTTACACGCCAACGCGACTCGTGGTTGGACTGGAAAGCGTTCGGCTTGGCTAGCGGTAGTAGGTTTCGTTGCGATTCTGTTCAACTTCACCGTGGTGAATTTGTTTTTCAAGGGTCTGCACGTATACAGCGGCTTGAAATAAGTACTACAGCAACTTATAGACGCGCTCTAGTCGCTCTAGCCACCAATCTTCCCGGTGATCTTGAGCCTTAAAGATTTCTAACTTTGATTCATCAACTTCAACTCGCCGCACGTCGGTAAAGCCATTTTCAGCACGCAACGGTTCGCGGGTGACATCACCAGCTAGCAGGGCAGAGGTAGCGAGGCCGCAATCGAATTCCAGGTTGGGAATCGCCGCCGCAAGGTAGGCACCCATTGATAACCCAACCGATGTATCAAGCGCGCTAGAAATCACCACCGGCAATTCCGCCTCGGCAGCAATGGATAGCGCACGGCCGATTCCACCTAGTGGGGCGGCTTTCAAAACCAAGATATCTGCGGCGTTGGCCTGGGCAACCGCAAGCGGGTCGCTAACCTTGCGCACCGATTCATCGGCGGCAATCTTTACTCCAATACGCGAAAGCTGCAGTCGCAGTTCTGCCATCTCGGCGATGGAAGCCACCGGCTGCTCAAAGTATTCAATGTCAATGCCAACAGTTTTCAGTTGGTTGACCAAATCGATTGCCTGTGAAATTTCTAAACCACCATTTGCATCCAGGCGAATTTTTGAATCCGGATATAACTCACGAACTTTTTGAATGCGAGCCATGTCATCGGTGATGTTTTGGCCGGCTTCGGCAACCTTTATTTTGACGGTTGAGAACTCACCAAAATTGGTCAGCACGCGTTCGACTAAATCGGGAGCAACCGCGGGCAATGTGGCATTCACCGGAATCCGGTCGCGGTGCAATTGAGGCAATTCGCCGTAGGCAAAGTCGATTGCTGCGGCTAACCAAACAGCAGACTCTTCATCGGTGTATTCAACAAACGGAGCCCACTCGGCCCAGCCGTTAGGGCCCTCGAACAACAGGGCCTCGCGCTCTTCAAGCCCACGAAACTTGGTGCGCAGGGGCAGGGCAACGATTCGAGCAGCAGAAACCAGGTCGGCTAAGGCGGGATTCTGGTTTTGGCTCACGTTGTTAGTCTAGATTCATGGCGCACAAGGTATCGGAGCTCTTTGACGAGCAGATCTGGCATGAGGTTGCAGGTTTTCAGGACCTTGAAGACGTGACCTATCACAAGCACAATTCACTGGGCATGGTTCGCGTTGCGTTCAATCGTCCAGAGGTGCGCAATGCGTTTAGACCTAAGACCGTTGATGAACTGCACCGTGCGCTGGAGCACGCACGTTTGGATTCAACCGTTGGTGTGGTGCTGTTGACCGGAAATGGGCCATCACCAAAAGATGGTGGCTGGGCATTTAGCTCTGGTGGCGACCAACGCGTTCGTGGCCGCGATGGTTACAAGTACGCCGAGGGCGAGACCGCAGAGACCATTGATGCCGGTCGTTCGGGTCGACTACACATTCTTGAAGTTCAACGACTGATTCGTTTTATGCCAAAGGTTGTAATTGCACTGGTGCCTGGTTGGGCTGCAGGCGGCGGCCACTCGCTAAACGTTGTTGCCGATCTTTCAATTGCTTCTGCAGAGCACGCACGATTTAAGCAGACTGACGCCGATGTTGGTTCGTTCGATGCCGGTTATGGCAGTGCCTACCTTGCTCGCCAGGTTGGTCAAAAGTTTGCTCGCGAAATCTTCTTCTTGGGCGAAGAGTATTCTGCACAGCGCGCTTACGAGATGGGCGTGATCAACAAGGTTGTCGCACACAAGGATCTTGAAAAAGTTGGCGTTGAGTGGGGCGCAGAAATTCTTCGCAAGTCACCGCAGTCGGTTCGCATGTTGAAGTACGCATTCAACATGGTTGACGACGGTTTGGTTGGCCAGCAGTTGTTTGCCGGTGAAGCAACTCGTCTTGCTTACGGCACAGATGAAGCCGTTGAAGGCCGTGACTCGTTCTTGCAAAAGCGTGAACCTGACTGGTCGCCATACCCTTGGCAGGTTTAGTTTTTCTCAAATGCCAAAACCGCTAAAGCTAATTGCAGCAAACGATACATTTGGCGCGCTAGTTGCATTTGCCGATGTGCTTGATGGCAAGTGTGCACTTTTTATTACCGCACCAGAAGTAAATGGCAAGATGCCGGAAACTCATGGACTACCTAATGAAGTTGCCGATGACGTTGCGTTGATTGTGGAAACCAGCGGATCAACCGGTGAACCAAAGCGAATTGAAATTTCACGCGAGGCACTTATTGCCAGTGCGCACGCAGCCGCCTTTGTGCTTGATGCCGCCGAGAATTCCAGTCAGTGGTTGCTGGCACTGCCAACCAACTACATCGCAGGCGCAAACGTTTTGATCCGATCGGTAATGGCCGGTACTCAACCGGTGATGATGAATGCATCTGTTCCGTTCACCGCAGAGGCATTTGCAAATTCGGCAATGCACCTGAAGGCTGAAAAGAAGTTCACCTCGTTGGTGCCAACCCAGCTGACTCGCTTGGCTAAGGCTGCAAAGCACGATAACTTTGTGCTGGAGCAACTGCGCAAGTTTGATGCCATCTTGGTTGGCGGCCAGGCTACAGACCACGTTTTGATTGGTGAGCTTGAGGCCCTTGGCGTAAACATCGTCACCACCTACGGCATGACCGAGACCTGTGGTGGCTGCATCTACAACGGCCTGCCAATTGGCGACACTGAGCTCAAGCTGTTTGATGGCCGAATCGCGATCAAGAATTCCATGTTGGCTAACGTGTCACTTGGTGCCGATGGTTTCTTTGTGACCAACGATGCCGGTGAGATCACCGATGACGGCCGCCTGGCCGTGCTTGGGCGTATTGACCGAGTGATAAATTCCGGTGGCGTAAAGGTTTCTCTGGACCGCGTTGAGCA
>CANGJO010000084.1 GCA_947454285.1 Microbacteriaceae bacterium
CAAGGTGCCTGGGCCATCGGCCATGCTGTTGTTCCTTGGAGTTAAGGGACGCTTGCCGCAGCTTGATCACCACACACTTCTTTACGCAGATGACTGGGCAAAGAACTTTGCCGAGGTCTTCCGCACACCGGCCGAAAAGAAAAAGAGTGGTGCAACCAGCAAGGTTCCGGAACCAGCTTCGCTATACATTTGTGCTCCAAGCATCACCGATTCATCGGTAGCCCCTGAGGGCTATGAAAATCTTTTTGTCCTTGTTCCAGTTGCTGCAGATCCTTCGCTTGGTAAGGGTGGAGTAAACGGTGCTGGTGATAAAGAATTTGAAGCGGCAGCCGACCGAATCATTGAGCAGATTTCTGAGTGGTGTGAAATTCCTGATTTGGCAGAACGAATTGTGGTTCGTCGCACTATGGGACCGCAGGACTTTGCCGAAGACCTAAACGCTTGGTCTGGAACAGCGCTTGGTATGGCGCACACCTTGCGCCAAAGCGCATTCTTTAGACCTACCAACAAGAGCAAGAAGGTCGAAGGTCTTTACTACGCGGGCCACCACAGCATTCCTGGCATTGGTTTGCCAATGTGCTTGATTGGTGCCGAGCTGGTTTACAAGCGATTGATTAACGACCGCTCTGCGGGTCCTTTGAAGAATGAGATTAAGCCGGTTGGCGAGAATGGGTGGAAGGGGCTCAAGTGAGCTTCTTGTACCTAGCCGCTCTCCTGGTTTCAATAACCGGGCTGGCAACACTTGATTTCAAATTCAAACTCGCAATTGCAAAATCTAAAAAATACTTGTGTCTGATTTTGATTCCGGTGGCTTTCTTTTTAACTTGGGACCTTGCCGGAATATCTGCGGGCATTTTCTTTCGAGGCAGCGCCGCGCACCTAACCGGACTTTTGTTATCTAGCGAACTGCCGCTTGAAGAAATCTTCTTTCTGATCCTGCTGAGCTACAGCGCACTGCTTCTGCTGAAGGCCTTCACCAGATTGGGCGGCCGCAAATGAGCTACCTAGGCTTGAATGCAATATTCCTGTCGGCCGTCATTTTGGTGGGTCTGGTAATTCGCAAGCAGCTTCCATGGCGCGCTATCGGTTTGGCAACTTTGGTGCTGGTAATCGCCACAGCTATTTTTGACAACGTGATTGTTGGCACCGGAATCGTGGCTTACGACGAATCTTTGATTCTTGGCATCAAGATTGGTTTTGCACCTATCGAGGACTTTGCCTACGCACTAGCCGCACCGCTACTAATCTCAATCGCTGCTGAACTAACCAAGGGATCTAAATGGAAGCCATAAAGCAACTGTTCTGGTCGTCTCGTCCGGTTTCGTGGATTAACACCGCCTACCCTTTTGCAATTTCCTATTGGTTGGCAAGCGGTGACGCAGGCGCAACTCTTTGGTTGGGTGCCTTGTTTTTTCTAATTCCCTACAACCTTCTTATGTATGGAATCAACGATGTCTTTGATTACGAGAGTGACTTGAGAAACCCACGCAAGGGTGGCATCGAGGGTGCACTACTTGATCCAAGGTGGCATCGCCTAACCGTAAACGCAGCGGTAATCAGCTGCGTTCCTTTTGTTGCCTACTTGACCTTTGTAGGTAGCTCTGGTTCCACAAGTTGGTTGTACCTATTCCTTTTCACCGTGATTGCCTACAGCGCCAAGGGACTTCGTTTCAAAGAGAAGCCATTCCTGGATTCAGTTACCTCTAGCAGTCACTTTGTTGGCCCAATGATTTTTGGCTTATCGCTTGCCGGTGCCGACATCACCGAATTCAAGTTGCTTTCGATGATTCTTGCATTCACCCTTTGGGGAATCGCCTCTCACGCATTTGGTGCAGTGCAAGACGTTCAAGCCGATCGCGAAGGCGGCATCTCATCAATCGCCACGGTAATTGGTGCGCGGGCCACAGTTCGCTTTGCGTTTGTTGCTTATCTTGCCGCCGGTCTTTTGGTTTTGAATGCTGGTTGGCCGGGCGCTCTTGCAGCCATCGCAGCCGTTCCCTACCTGTTTATCGTTGGTCCGTTTTGGAATATCACCGATGCTACCTGTGAAGTAGCTAACCGAGGTTGGAAGAAATTTATTTGGCTCAACTTCTTTGCCGGCTTTGTAGTCAGCCTGCTAGTTATTTGGTTCGCCATAATTCGGTAGCACTTCGTCGCGATGGCGCCAACGGATTAAGTTTCGTGCGTCGAATGTGGGAGTGCAAATTGCGCAGCTAAGCATCTTTGCTGGTTTGCGGTATCGATAGTGCCGGTGACCCTTTGGGCAAACACCAATCCAGGTTGCGGTTTCTACCGCGATTTCAGTGCCGGTGAATTCTTCATTCTTATAACCAATTACTTTGGCAACCTGTAACCACTTCTTGGTGTGACCAGCGCGCTTTCCGGCAAGTGCGTGCGCGACTTCGTGCAACACAACTTGCAATGTTTCGTCCATGTTGTGGATGTCAACCATGTATCGAGAAATGGAAATTACTTTGTCTGTGTAGTTGCACAAACCTGCGCGACGCTTTGCGCTGTCAAATGCAAAAGTCCACTCGTTCATATCCAAGTGTTCTGCCATTTTTGTTTCTGCCATTAGTCGCACGTAGTCGTAACGATCACAACTCATGCGCAGGTATCGGTGTTTGCCTTTGGAAAATTCACGTCCAGATTGAAAGCCAACATTTTCAAGTCGCGCGATGGTTGGCAAGTCAGATATTTCCACCACGGTTTTGATTACTTCGATATTTCGTTGGTCAAAATTTTGGGCGAGCATCGAAATCAGGGCTGCCTCATCTTCAATCAGCGGGCTGAGTAAATCGTCCTGATATGCCATATGTTTCAAGGTTACCTTGAAGGATTTTTCGAGACCCTAAAGTCGCGATTTAGACTTTTGTGACAATTTTGTAAAACACGATGCAAAGAATGCCAAACTGCCTGCTTCCCAGTAAACACGCCACTAGATTCTGAGTCATGACACAAAATAACTCAGGCTCTGCCAAGGCAACCTCAATTGAAACTAACGATGTGCACCCAATCCCTGCGGGCGAACGTCACGGAAAAGCGTGGCACTTATTCACCGTATGGACTACCCCAAACCTTGAGTTCGCAACCGTATTTGTTGGTGCACTCGCAATTGGTTTTGGTCTAAACGTTTGGCAAGGACTACTAGCTGTTCTAGTTGGTAACGCACTTGCTGGCGTGACTCACGGAATCCTAAGCACTTGGGGTCCAGCTGCTGGTCTTCCTCAGATGGTTCTTAGCCGCAACGCTTTCGGAAAGTTGGGAAACCTAATTCCGTCTGGTCTGTCAACTCTTGTTGCAGGTATCGGATGGTTTGCGGTTAACACCGTTTCAGGAACCTTTGCTCTTCAGGCGCTGTTCCCTGCACTTGGTTTGATTGGTGCTCTTGCAGTGATCATCATTGTTCAGGTTGGTATCGCATTTGTGGGTCACAACTTGATTCAGAAATGGGAACGCTACCTTTCATACTTCCAGGCAGTTGTTTGGGTAATTGTGATTTTTGTTGTTCTTGGTCAGCAGGGTGCATTTGATGTTGCTCCTGCAGCAGCCGGTGCAGCATTCCCATGGGCTGGCTTCACTCTTACTGCTGGTGCTGCTTACGGTTACACCGCTGGTTGGACCGCGTTTGCTTCTGACTACACTCGCTATCTTCCTGCAAACACCGATAAGAAGGCCCTTGGTCTTGCTGCTGGTCTAGGTAACTTCACTTCAACAACTTTGATCATGGGTGTTGGTGTGATTGCGTTCAACGCTCTTGCAGGAAACCCTGGCGATTTCTGGGGAATCCAGAACCCAACTGCTGCGTTCACCGCTGAATTCAACCCGGTATTTGCATCAATCGTGTTGCTATCAATCGTGATTGGTTCAGTATCAGCGAACATCTTGAACGTTTACTCAGGTGCAATGTCATTCTTGGCAATGGGCTTCAAGTTTGGATTCAAGACTCGTCGCGCAATCATGGTGCTGCTTGCCGGTATTGCTGGTGGGTTGCTTTCATACGTTGGTGTTCTAAACGGAGACGTTGCTCACCAGCTTGACGGATTCTTGCTTGTTGTTTCTTACTGGGTTGCTCCTTGGATCGCAGTTGTACTTACCGAGCGCATTTTGTCTAAGGGCAAGAACGCCGGCGAGCGCGCACTTGCTCCTAAGAACTCATGGGCTGGTGCGGCTGCATTCGTGATCGCAACTGTGTTCTCAATCTGGGGCTTCGCTGCTCAGGTTCTTTACACCGGTCCGCTTGCTAAGGACTCAGGTCTAGGCGACATCACCGCAGTGGTTGGTTTCGTTCTAGCCTCTGTTCTGTATGTTCTATTCAGCAAGGTAGACAAGAACTCAAAGTAGTTTCAAAAATAACTAGGAGGCCTCGGCAATGATCGCTGCAGCTATAAATTTCAAAAAGGGTGACGTGTTCGCCACCGATGAAGAAAAGCTGTCTGTGGCCATTGCCGAGGCTCACCTGGGTCTCGCAGAGGGTGGCATTCCGATTGGTGCCGCACTCTTTGATGAAGAAGGTCGACTACTAGGTAGTGGCCACAATCTGCGCGTGCAAGAAGGCGATGCCTCAATGCACGGCGAAACCAGCGCATTTAGAAACGCTGGGCGTCAACGTTCATACCG
>CANGJO010000085.1 GCA_947454285.1 Microbacteriaceae bacterium
ACCGGCACAGCCAGACAGGGTCAAGGTAACTGCGGCGGCAACTGCAACTGCCGCCAGCCCTAACTTCTTAAATCGCACGAGTGCTCCTTTTCGAGTAACGCCGGCGATACACACGCCAGCGTGTTGTGACTCCAGCCTATGCCGGAAAATTGACCGGACATCGCCGGCATGTTACGAATAGATAAATGTTCTAAATTTGTTCGCCATCGCCCCGAAAGATACCTCTTATAGGGTGTCTTTATGAGCAATTCGGGGGTCAGCAAGCGGGGCAGCGTAAAGCAGGCTGCACAAAGTATATATAGGTCAGAAATCGCCATGGAAAAGTGGGAGAAGATTTCAGCTATCCCATTGGCTGCCCTGGCCCTGGCGTACTTGGCGCTTTACGCAATTGAGGTACTTGGTCACTGGTCGCCGGCAGTCTTCTTTGATTTCATCCTGGTCAGCGACATCATCTGGGCCATCTTTATTGTGGACTTCCTAGCCCGCTTCTTCATGAGCCACCACAAAGGCCACTTTATGAAGAAGAACATCATTGAATTCATATCACTGGTGTTGCCAATGTTCCGCGCTTTCCGCATGTTCCGCGTTGTTATTGCGCTTGGTTTTATCGCACGCGTTGCGCAGAGCCTGCAAGCGCGCATTGGTATTTATTTGGGTTTAATTTTGCCGCTGTTGATTTTCACTTGCTCACTTGGTGTTTACGACGCCGAGCACCTGGTGGCCGGAGCAAAGATCACGCAGTTTGGTGACGCGGTGTGGTGGGCATTTGTGACCGTCACGACTATTGGCTACGGCGATTTCTACCCGATAACCTTCGAGGGCCGCGCGATTGCCGTGCTGTTGATGCTTTCCGGTCTAGCTTTAGTTTCTGTGATCACCGTGACATTTGCATCGTGGTTCTTGGGTCGTCTTGAGTACGACCTAACTTCAAAGGGAATTACAAAGCGCAAGTAAGCGCTGAAAAATTACTTGGCGCAGGCCGCTGCGTAGTTGATACGAATTTCTGGAACAACTTCCGCCGGTGCAAGTTTTGTGGTTTTGATCTTCCAGTCCGGACGGTTTCCGGAAAGTGTCCAAGCCGCTTGAATCGCTGCACCTTCGGCCACGTATTCAGAAATAGCTGGTACCTCAATTGAATAGTTGAAAATTGTTCTTGCGACCTCTTGAACGGCTGCACTTTGCGCACCGCCGCCAATGAGCAGCACGCGATGCACCTGCACACCAAGTGCCACAAGGGCATCAAGACCGTCGGCCAAACCGCAAAGCATTCCCTCAATTGAAGCGCGTGCCAAATTTGGTCTGGTGGTTGATGAAAGAGTCATGCCGTGCAAACTTGCTTTTGCATTTGGCAGATTAGGTGTGCGCTCACCTTCGTAATAAGGAACCAAAGTTAATCCATCGCTACCTGGCACAGCACTGAGTGCCAACTTTGCAAACTCATCAAAATCAACGCAAAGAAGTTCTGCTGTGTTAGCCAACACGCGTGCCGCATTCAAGGTCACCGCGATTGGCAAATAGTTTCCGGTTGCATCAGAGAAACCAGCAACAACTCCGTTTGAATCATTGATAACTTCATCGGTCACCGCAAAAACAGTTCCGCTGGTTCCGATAGAAACCACAACGTCACCTGGAATCATTTGCAGACCAAGTGCGGCACCCGCGTTGTCACCGGCACCACCGGCAACCAAGATTCCGTCCGGTGTTTTGCCAGCACTTTCACCTGCAGCAATAATGCGTGGCAAGATCGCTCGCCTACCAAGCGCAGCTTCTAGTAACTCGTACTCGTATTCGCCGGTAGCTGAGTTGAAGTATCCGGTTCCAGATGCATCACTGGCATCGGTGGTTAATGCATCAAGCACCGGGCCAAGTTTGCTTTCGCCGGTTGGTCCGTAGCCAAGAAGTCGCCAGCTCAGCCAGTCGTGCGGCAATGCAACTGCAGCAACTTTGGCGGCGTTTTCAGATTCGTTGTCGCGCAACCAGCGCAACTTGGTGATCGTAAAAGAGGCCACCGGAACTGAACCGGTTAGTTTTACAAATTTATCTGCACCAATTTCGGCAATCAGGTCCGTTGCAGCACCTGCACTTCTGGTGTCGTTCCAAAGCAGCGCCTTGCGAATCACGTTGCCATCTGCATCAAGAGCAACCATGCCGTGCTGTTGTGCGGCAACCGATATTGCCTCAACACCATCAAGCCCACCGGCTGCGGCGATTGCCTCTTGAAGTGCGCTCCACCAAGCGTTTGGATCTACTTCGCTGCCATCGGGGTGCTTGGCAGAACCCTGGCGAACGATCTGGCCGGTAGCTAAATCACGAATTAGCACCTTGCAAGATTGGGTGGATGAATCCACCCCCGCCACAAGTCTCATTAGCGGCCAGGTTCAACAATCGTTTTGAGAGCGCCCGGTAGCTTGCCAGAGTTCAATGCCTCGACCACATCGTTTAGTCCGTATCGGTGGGTGACTAGAACGTCTAGGTTCACCTTGCCGCTGGCCACCATTTCAATTCCGGTTGGCCAGGTGTTGGCGTAGCGGAAGACACCCGATACCCAAATCTCTTTGTTCTGAATGTAAGAAACCGGAAGAGTCACATCGTCGTTGCCCATACCCACCAAGATCACGCGGCCGGCCGGGCCAACGCCCTTGATGCCCTGGTACACAGCTTGCGCCACACCAGATGCATCGATGAATGCGTTAACTTCAAGGCCTTCGATCTGGTCAACGCGTGGATCAAGGGTTTTGGTTGCACCGTACTTCATTGCAAATTCGCGACGGTCTTCAGAAATATCGGTGACGATAACTTCAGCGGCACCAAGGTAGGCAGCGGTCTGCGCCATGATGATTCCGATTGGGCCAGCACCGGCAATCAACACGCGACTGCCCGGTCCAATCTCTGCGCGCTTACACGCCCAAATACCAACCGATAGCGGTTCGATTAACGCAGCTGCATCGAAGCTAACTGAATCTGGAATATCAAAAGCAAACTCGCTCTGAATTTTCACGAACTCGGCAAATGCACCATCAATTGGTGGTGTTGCATAAAACTCAATTTTCGGGCACAGGTTGTAGCGGCCAGCCTTGCACTGCTCACAGTTTTTGCAAGGACGCTGAGGTTCAACCGCAACGCGCTTGCCAACGCGACTTGGGTCAACCGCTGAACCAACTGCTTCAATGGTCCCCGAAAGTTCGTGACCAAGAATCATTGGCTGTTCTACAACGTATGGGCCAATTTTTCCGTGCTGGTAATAGTGCACGTCACTGCCACAAACACCAACCGATGCAACACGAACTAATACTTCGTCGGCATCCAGGGTTGGAACATCAATGTCACGAACTTCAACTTCGCCTTCGCGAATCAGGAATGAGGCTTTCATAATTTCCTAGGCAAGCGCCTGAACAGTCTTGTGCGCGCCGTTTTCAAATAGTGAGTTCAGTGCTACTAGATATGCAGTGCGGAATGATTCATTCTTGGCAAGGTCGCCAAAAAGTTTTTCGTTTTGAATAAATGCAAGTGGGTTTTCGCGCTGTGACTTGGCGATTGGAATCAACTCGTCTTTCAACGGATCAACCACATTGATTGCTTCGCCCAGTTCATCAACGCCCTCTGCGTATCGGGCCCAACTAGCCACGATTGCTGCAGAAAGTTCTACCTGACCGCCTTTGGCAATTTGATCGTGCACAACCGGCACCAACCACTTTGGAATGCGGTCAGAAGATTCGGCACACAAACGCGCCAAAGTATCTTTAACCTCAGGGTTTGAGAAACGCTCAATCAACTGGTGCTTGTACGCGGTCAAATCAATTCCCGGCACCGGCAGCAAGGTTGGAGTTGCCTCTTCGTTCATGTAGCGAAGCAGGAACCCCGATATTGCTGGGTCATTTGTTGCTTC
Source organism: Microbacteriaceae bacterium (assembly GCA_947454285.1). GTDB lineage: Bacteria > Actinomycetota > Actinomycetes > Actinomycetales > Microbacteriaceae > Rhodoluna. Next base: position 3,887 of record CANGJO010000085.1, read on the forward strand.
GTGCGCATAACGGTAACCACTTAGGTAACCAAAGTAGGTAAGACCCTGGTGGCTGGCGTTTAACAACCGCAGTTTCATTAACTCGTAAGGCATTACGTCTTCAACCATCTGAACGCCGGCTTTCTCAAAAGCTGGGCGGCCAAGTGGAAAGTGGTCTTCGATTACCCACTGGAAGAACGGTTCGGCAACTACCGGCCAACCCTCGCTGAGGCCAGTGTTTGCCTGGGCTTCCGCGATGTCCTCTGGAGCAGTTACCGGAGTGATGCGGTCAACCATTGAGTTAGGGAATGCCACGTTAGCGGTCATCCAATCACCAAAGGCGGAGTCCTTCAGGCTGGCAAATGCGGTGAACATCTTTTTGGCGATGTCACCATTGCCCTGAATGTTGTCGCAAGACATCACTGTGAAAGGTGCAATGCCGCGTTCGCGACGCAGCTTTAGGCCCGCGAAGATGTATCCAAAGACTGTGGTTGGCACCGAACCATCAGCAAGGTCAGCTGCAACAGCCGGGTTGCTTGCATCAAACTCACCGGTCACGCGATCAAAGTTGTAACCGCCCTCGGTGATGGTCAACGAAACGATGCGGGTGTCTGGGTTTGCCAACTTTTCAATTAGGGCCTCTGGATTTTCCGG
>CANGJO010000086.1 GCA_947454285.1 Microbacteriaceae bacterium
AGGTAGGCGACTGCGGCAAGTATGGGCTGGCGCCAGAGTAAGTGATGTTTCCCTCGGCATCGCGAATAGTGATGTGTGGTGCGTAACCGTTTCCGGTCAGGTAGATATTTGAACTTGGCATCGCAAGCGGCTCGTTCACGCGAATCACGTGTGCGTTGGGATTTGCATTTGGTGATAAGCGACTTGAAACGTAGGCACGAAAATCTAGCGGCGTGCCAATGTTGGTCCTGTTCTTCAAATCAAAATCAACCTGAAACTTATCCAGGCTCACGCTGAACGGCACCAACATGTTTTCGTTGAAGAATGTGCCCGGTGCAAATGAATCGTAGGCCGCAAGGTTGTTTACGAAAGTTTCGCCTTCAACCAAAACGCGTTGACCGCTGTAGCTGTTGCCGCCACCAATGCCAACCGCAAGCAGCACACCAATTAGTGAGAAGTGAAAAACCAAGTTTCCGGTTTCGCGCAAGTAACCGCGTTCGGCCGAAACCGCTTTACCGTTTCTAACCACCCGATACCCCTGCTTACGCAACAGCATTTCGGCGCGCTCGGCAAAGTCAATCTTCTTGGCGCTCTTCACGGTGATATGCGCTGGCATGCGAGAGAAAAGTTTTGGTGCAGCCGGTGGAGTTGAACGCAGATTCTTCCAGTGCACTCCGGTGCGCGGAACCACGCAACCAATCAGCGAGATGAAAAGCAAAATGTAAATCGCCGAGAACCAAGCAGAGGTGTAAACGTCAAACAATTGCATGGCATCAAGCACCGGAGCCAACTGCGGGTTGTTGTCAAAGTATTGGGTTACACCATTCGGGTCAGCAGAGCGTTGCGGAAAAATAGAACCCGGCACTGCGGCAATCGCCAAGAGCAACAGCAACAAAAGCGCCGTTCGCATGGAAGTCAATTGACGCCAAATCCACCTTGACCAACCGGACAGGCTCAGTTCAGGAGTTTCAATCTCTCCATCAAATCGCGAGTTGGAAATAACCAAACACCTCCAACTGCAACCAAGCGGCAAAGCTGTTCCAAATGCCAGTCACCAACAGCAAGCCAAGCACCATCAGTAGCACGCCACCGGCGATGTTAAAGGTGCGAATGTGACGCTTCACAAAACCAACCGACTTGGTAGCCCAGTTGAATCCGGCCGCGATCGCAATGAACGGCAAGCCGATCCCAAGCGCATAAACAAAGGCCAACAGGGCGCCCTTTGCCGGGTCACCAGAGTTTGATGCCAGCGAGAGCACGGCCGCCAGAGTTGGCCCAATACAAGGAGTCCAACCCAAACCAAAGGCCACACCCAGTAGGGGTGCACCAATCAGACCAAGCTTGCTCGAAACCTGCAGCTTGAAGGTGCGCTGCAAAAATGCAAACTGTCCGATCATCACAAAACCAAGTGCAATTACAAAGACACCAAGAATTCGCTGCACCCATTGCAAACCAGATGCATAAACCACAGCACCAAGCCCTCCAAAGAGTGCACCAAAAGAAACGAAGACCAACGCAAAGCCCAGCACAAACAGAGCTGCACCAATCAGTGTGCGCTTTCGAGAAGCCTCGCCACCACTGCCGGTGCTACCCGATACAAAACCTAGGTAGCCAGGAATTAGCGGAAGCACACACGGACTCAAGAAAGAAATCAAACCCGCCAACAAAGCCATTGGAATTGCCGCAACAAGTGACCCATTCAAAATAATTTCGCCTGGATTAAACGCGGTGAAGGTGTTGAACATGTTTGCTTGCCGTTACTCTGCGATCGCAGACTTAATCAGCGTTCCCAAAATTGATTTGTCGATGCGACCAAGGACACGAGCCGTTACCTTGCCGTCTTTACCAATCACGATTGTTGTCGGCACGGCTTGCGGAGTCACAATTCCGGTAAATGCCAACAACACCGATCCAGTACTTGCATCAATCACCGATGGCCAGGTGATGTCAAAGTTTTTCTCGAATGCGATTGCGGTGGCGCCGCTGTCGCGCACGTTCACACCTACAAACTGCACATCGCTAAATTCCTTTTGCAACGCAACTAAATCTGGAGCCTCGGCACGGCAAGGCGCACAACCGGCGTACCAAAAATTCATCACGGTGACCACGCCGCTGAGTGCGTCGCTAGAGATTACATCGCCGCTCTCGGTAGTGCCAGACCACTTCACCGCGCTGCCACGGCTCTCGGCAGAAAACTCAGTTACAGTTCCATCACCGGCGATGTAGTTCTTGTTGTCGCCCGCCTTGTACTGGTTTGCCAACGGATCGTTAGCGGTGCAACCGGTTAGTAAACCGGCAACGGCAACTGCTGCGATTAATTGCTTGATCAAACAACACCTCGTAGGTGAGCACCCGGGTCCTTGTAGTCAACTTCTACCCACTGGTTTCCCTGACGCTCAAAGGAGGTAACGCTAGAAAGGGCGGTACGACGCTTGCGCGGATTGTGCGGCAACTTCTTGCCACTCAACTTGCGGTGCACCATTTCAATCGGCAACTGGTGTGAAACCAAAACCACATCGCCATCTGGAACAGAGTTCCAAGCGTGGTCCATAGCTTCAAGCATTCGCGAGGCAATCTCTTCGAACGGTTCGCCCCAACTTGGGCGATTTGGGTTACGCAGCTGGTAATAAAGGTGTGGCCTAGTAATGATGTGCAATCCACCAAGCTTTCGACCCTCAAAGTTGTTCCAAGGCTCAATCAAGCGTTCATCGGTGGTGGCATCTAGGCCAAAGGCACTCTCAACGTGCTCTGCAGATTCGCGAGTGCGAAGCAGAGGGCTAGCAAAAACTCGATTGACCGGACGCTTCTGAGTCTTCAATTCCTCGGCTGCAGCGGCGGCCATCTGGTGCCCGCGATCGCTCAAGTGAAAGTGAGGAAGGCGACCATAAATTACGGCACCTGGATTGTGCACTTCGCCATGGCGAATTAGATGGATGCGTTTGGCGGGCATAGCCTCAAGTCTACCCTCGGCTAAACTTGTGCCTTATGAGAGCCCGTGCCCTAGTCAAAGACCTTTCCGCCCTGCCAGATGGCCCTGTAACCGTTGGTGGATGGGTTGAGAAGCTTCGCGATCAAAAGCGCATCCAGTTCATCATCGTTCGCGATGAGACCGGCGATGTTCAGGCCACCTACCCTCGCCCAGTGGTCGACGACCAGCCAGTTGAGGATGACGCTCTTGCAGCCAAGGTTTCTACCCTGACCAACGGCACCTTCGTTTGGATCACCGGCCGACTAGTGCACGACGAGCGCGTAAAGCTTGGCGGTCTTGAGATTCAGCTTGACGACGTTGAAATTGTCACCATGGCTGACCCTGAAACACCGATAGCCGACGACACCTCGATCGACAAGCGCATGGACTGGCGCTTCCTGGACCTTCGTCGTCCAGAGATGAACTTGGTATTCCGCATTCAGAGCACCATCGAACACGCTTGGCGCCAGTACTGGGCAGAGAACGACTTCGTTGAAATTCACTCGCCTAAGTTGATGGCTTCTGCTTCTGAATCAAACGCAGAACTTTTCAAGCTTGAGTACTTTGAGACCCACGCGTACTTGGCTCAGTCACCACAGTTCTACAAGCAGATGGCAATGATGTCTGGCCTGGGCAAGATTTTCGAAATCGGTCCGGTGTTCCGCGCCGACCCGTCATTCACATCTCGACACGCAACCGAATTTGTATCGGTTGACATCGAAGTTTCATGGATCGAATCACACGAAGACGTGATGGCAATTCAAGAGCAGTTGCTGCACCGTGCAATCAGCGCGGTTAAGGAAAAGCACGGAGACGAAATTCAGAAGCACTTTGGAATTGAGGTGAAGGTTCCTTCAATTCCGTTCCCTCGCGTGCCCCTGCTGGATGCAATTGAGATCATCAAGGAACGCGGCCACACCGTCGAGCGCGGCGGTGACCTTGACCCAGAAGGCGAGCGTCAGATTGCTGCCTGGGCTGAGGAAAAGCACGGTCACGAATTTGTTTTCGTCACCGATTACCCAATCGGTGTTCGTCCGTTCTATCACATGCGTCACGAGGACAACCCTCAGCTAACCAAGAGCTACGACTTGATCTGGCGCGGTACTGAGATCACCACCGGTGCTCAGCGTGAACATCGTCTAGATGTTTTGATTGAGCAGGTTAAGCAGAAGGGGCTTGAGCCTGAAGGCCTAAAGACCTACCTGGACTTCTTTAAGTACGGTGCGCCATCGCACGGTGGTTTTGGAATGGGCTTGCTTCGCGTTCTGATGCTGTTGTTGCACCAGCCAAACATTCGCGAAGTTGGTTTCTTGTTCCGCGGACCAAACCGCCTAGAGCCTTAGTTAATCCTTCAACCAGTTCACAACTTTTAATTCCGGAACCCGGGAAAAGTGCTTCACGTTGTTTGTAACCAAGGTCAACCTCAAGCTCAACGCGTGACCAGCAATCAA
>CANGJO010000087.1 GCA_947454285.1 Microbacteriaceae bacterium
AGGCTTTATCTTTTAGCGTCAAAATAATTTGAAAAGCTTCTTGCTGATCACCGCACGATGCAATTATTCGGCGAAGTTGAACTCCGCCTAGTTCTTCGCGCTGAACTTCTTGAACATCAATGACATCCGAATTCTCTCCGGATAGCCAATTTGTGATTTCAGTTTCCGGATTTTGCAAAACTTTCGAACAATTTGTTTCTGCGATCGACTCAATTGGCTTTTCAACAACAGCTCGCTTAGCCGATGCCGTTGGTACGAAAATGACACCCGCAAGAACACCAACCGCACTTACCGCAGCAAAAAGCAAGAAATTTCGTTGTTGCCAACGGGTCTTTGCGGCGGCGTAGCTGGCCACTTTTGGCACAGACGATTGCACCAGATAGACCTGCCCAGACCTTGACAGCACCGGGGTTAGCGAAGAGTCACCCGCCACGCGCTCTATCCAACTTCGCCGCCAGGGGTATCGGTGTTTGATCAGGGAACCATCGGAACGATCTTGCCATCCGGCCAGCCCAAGACGCAGGTTACGCCTGCCTACTCCCCTGATATTTGGCTTGAACATCTTCCAAGCATTGCTGATGGGCAAGGCGGAAATACTTAACCGCCGATTGCTGTTGAAAACTGCTGATAGCCCACAACTTAGAATTGACTAATGCCTCAGCCAGCGAGCACCGCCAAGCCAGATTTCATGGTTGCCGGACTTGATCCTAACTTCATTGGTTATGAAGAGGCTTGGGCCCTGCAGCGAGAGATCCACGCAGAGGTTGCCGCTGGCACTCGCCCAGACACCGTGATTTTTCTAGAGCACTCAAGCGTGTTCACCGCCGGCAAGCGCACCGAGGATTCTGAACGACCAACCGATGGCACTCCGGTGATTGATGTTGACCGCGGCGGCAAGATCACCTGGCACGGGCCGGGCCAATTGGTTGGCTACCCGATCATGAAGCTGCCGATGCCAATTGACGTGGTTGGTTACGTGCGCTGGTTAGAGCAGGTGCTGATTGATTCTATTGCCGAGTTTGGTCTAAAGACTGAGCGCGTTGAAGGACGCAGCGGAGTGTGGGCCCCGCTTGATGGCACACACGTAAAGGTGGCCGCAATCGGCATTCGCGTTGCCGAGCACACCACAATGCACGGCTTTGCACTCAATTGCAATAACTCGTTGGATCCGTATGACACGATTATTGCGTGCGGAATTCGTGACGCGAAGACCAGCACACTTTCCCAGTTACTTGGCAAAGAAATCACTCCGGCAATGGCTGCCGAAGTTGTTCAGAAACACCTAAATCAGATTGGCAAGGTCACACTGTGACTCTAGAAACTCCGGGCAACAAGCCAGAGCGCAAGCTGCTTCGCATCGAAGCACGCAACAGTTCTGTGCCAATCGAGAAAAAGCCTGACTGGATTAAGACCACTGCAAAAATGGGCCCTGAATACCAGGCGCTTCAGGCTTTGGTTAAGGGCGAGAACCTCCACACCGTTTGCCAAGAGGCCGGTTGCCCAAACATCTTTGAATGCTGGGAAGACCGCGAGGCAACTTTCCTTATCGGTGGTTCACAGTGCACCCGTCGTTGCGACTTTTGCCAGATTGACACCGGTAAACCTGATGCTTTTGACGCCGATGAACCGCGCCGTGTTGGCGACTCGGTGAAGCGAATGGAACTTCGATACGCAACCGTCACCGGAGTTGCGCGTGACGATCTTGAAGATGAGGGCGCCTGGCTTTACGCAGAAACCATTCGTCAGATTCACCAGCAGTCCCCTGGCACCGGTGTGGAAATTTTGGTACCGGACTTCTCTGGCAACCCTGAGCTACTTGGCAAAGTGTTTGACGCACGACCAGAGGTTTTCGCGCACAACGTTGAAACCGTTCCGCGCATCTTCAAAGAAATTCGCCCGGCCTTCCGCTACGACCGCTCTCTTAACGTGATTACTCAGGCACGCGATTACGGTCTGGTCACTAAGTCGAATTTGATTTTGGGCATGGGTGAAACCCGCGAAGAAATCTCGCAAGCGATGCAGGATCTGTTTGATGCCGGCACCGATATCTTGACCATCACCCAGTACCTTCGCCCAACCCCAAAGCACCACCCGGTAACTCGATGGGTGAAGCCAACTGAGTTTGCCGAAATGGCCGAAGAAGCAACCGAGATCGGATTCCTTGGAGTGCTATCGGGTCCATTGGTTCGCAGTTCTTACCGCGCTGGTCGCCTATGGGCGCAATCGATGGCCAAGAAGGGTCTAGAGATTCCAGACAACTTGAAGCACTTGGCAGAGGCCGCGGCACGCGAAGGCTTTGGCCAGGCAGTTCACTAGTTCTAAAACGATAGGCTTTACCAATGGCTAAAGACACAAAGACAACCAAGAACCGCGCCAATCGCCCACAGGGTCAGATTGCGCAAATGTGGACCGTTTACAAAATGACGGCAAAGCAAGACAAGACCTCTGTGCTTTGGGCAGCGCTGTCTTTCCTTTTGGTTCTAGGTGCCTTTATTACCTTCACAACAATTTCTTTCCCTGGCAACGTAGTCAACCTGGTTGTCTTCATCATCATGGGTGCGCTATTCGGCATCATCGCTGCAATGTTTGTGATGGGTCGCAAGGCCGAACGTGCCGCTTACAACCGCATCGCCGGTCAAATGGGTGCCGTGGGTGCCGTGCTTGGCAACATTCGTAAGGGCTGGCGCTCAGCAGAAATGCCGGTTGCCGTAAACCCTCGTTCACAAGATGCCGTTTACCGTGCGATTGGTCCAGCTGGTGTGGTTTTGGTTGGCGAAGGTTCACGTACTCGCGTGAAGGTGTTGCTTGAAGACGAGCGTCGCAAGGTTAACCGCGTTGCGCCTGGCGCTCCGGTTAGTTTCTTGTACGTGACCAACGATTCCGAGGCCACTGCCCTTGCCGATCTTTCGAAGACTCTTTACAAGATGAAGAAGTCGCTAAACCGTGCCGAAATTGGCGTGGTGGCTAAGCGCCTTGAGTCACTTGGTTTGAACATTCCAATCCCTAAGGGAATTGACCCAAGCAAAATGGGAAAGATGCGCCGCGGTTAATCGCCGGCAACGTCTTCAACTTCTTTTATCTGCGCACCAAAACGGTTTTTGCTGCTTTATCGTGTAGCCCGCGATTATCGGTGTCCCAAATGACAGCCGGAATTACTAGCAAAATCAACCCGATGCGAATCAGCGCCGGCACTATTCCAACGTAATTGCCGTCAAGTTTGCGCACCTTGATGCCCGCAATCAAGTGACCAAAGCTGTTTCCTAGGGTGGCAACCAGAAGCCATTGCTCAAGCATGAAAAAGGTCAGGGTCGCGGTGTTGTCGGAGTCAAAAAAGGCTCTTGAAACCATCAGCGCCAGCGCCCAGTCGATTCCCAGGGCCAAAACTCGCCGACCCATCTTGGCCAGTGAGCCCGATCCTGTCTCCGGAAGCCCTAGACGTTTCCCTGCCCAATTGGTTGATTCAGTCATGAGTTGAGCCTAAATGAAACTTTTTACATGGTCGAAACATTAAGTGAACAATCTGGACCCTTGGGGCTCAGTAAACTTCTATGGATGGCTTAAAGACGCGCCAGGCTCCCCAATTCACCTTCGAAGGGAAATCTCTCTATGTTCAAGACCGCCTCAGAGGTAGTCAAGTACATCAAGGACAACGACGTAAAGTTCCTTGACGTTCGATTCACCGACCTACCTGGTGTGCAGCAGCACTTCAACCTTCCAGCACAGCAGATCGACGAGCAGTTCTTCGTTGATGGTCAGCTGTTTGATGGTTCATCTATCCGTGGTTTCGCATCGATCAACGAATCAGACATGCAGTTGATTCCTGATGTGACCACCGCATACGTTGACGCATTCCGCGTTCAGAAGACTCTTTGCATGGTTTTCGACGTTTACAACCCACGCAATGGTGAAATCTACGGTCGCGACCCACGCCAGACTGCTAAAAAGGCTCAGGCTTACCTAGCAACCACTGGTATCGCAGACACCGCGTTCTTTGCTCCAGAAGCAGAATTCTTCATCTTCGATGACGTTCGCTACGAGTACAAGCAGAACGGTTCAATGCACTTCATCGATTCAGACGAAGCCGCGTGGAACTCAGGCCGCGAAGAAATCGGCGGCAACCTAGCTAACAAGACTCCTTACAAGGGTGGTTACTTCCCAGTAACACCAACCGATAAGCACGCTGACATGCGTGACGACATCGTTTCAGAGTTGCTTGCAGTTGGCCTAGAGGTTGAGCGCAGCCACCACGAAGTTGGTACCGCTGGTCAGGGTGAGATCAACTACAAGTTCGACACCCTACTTTCATCTGCAGATGACATCCTGAAGTTCAAGTACATCGTGAAGAACG
>CANGJO010000088.1 GCA_947454285.1 Microbacteriaceae bacterium
CTGCGCAACAAACTTGAATACAGCCGATTGGCACATGGATTCCTTGGTCTGCGATTCACGCTTGCGCAACTGCGCGAAGTTTATGAAGCCGTGCTTGGTCGCGAACTTGATCCAGCCAACTTCCGCCGAATGGTTGAAGCAAATGGTGCGGTTGTTGCCACCGGCGAACGACTTGAAGGCACCAAGCACCGTCCGCCTCAGCTTTATCGCTACGACGCATCGGTGGATTTGGCAGACCAGGGCCCACTCAACTTTTTATCAACGGCAGTAAATAAATCAGGAGAAAAGAAATGACCACAGCATCGGTCAACGAACGCATCCAGCTCATTGTGAAGGGCAAGTCAAGAGAATCAACTTGCAGCCCGTCATTGGCAAAGGGCCCTTGGGAATTTGATGGCGGACCCGTTGCCTACGGTCCAGGCGCTTCAAGCGATGATGTCATTCCAAGTGACTCCCCTAAGCAGGGTGTACTTCCTGAAGAATACAAAACCGCCACCGATGACGAGTTACACGCGCGAATCCGAGCAGCCAAAGAAACTCTTGGTGACAAAGTTGTGATTCTTGGTCACTTCTATCAGCGTGATGAAATCGTTCAGCACGCCGATTACCTTGGTGACTCTTTCCAATTAGCTAACGCGGCAAAGGCACACCCTGAGGCAGAGGCAATTGTTTTTTGTGGCGTGCACTTTATGGCAGAGACCGCGGACATTCTTTCCGCCGATAACCAGGCAGTGATTCTGCCAAACCTAGCTGCCGGTTGCTCGATGGCCGACATGGCCGACATTGATTCAGTTACTCAGTGCTGGGACGAACTGACCGCACTCTTTGGCAACGAGCCTGATGCAGATGGTCGCCAGCCGATCATTCCGGTTACCTACATGAACTCATCGGCTGCCCTAAAAGGCTTCTGCGGCGAGAACGGCGGAATCGTTTGTACTTCTTCTAACGCTGAAATCGTTTTGAGGTGGGCCTTCGAACGTGGCCAGCGTGTGCTGTTCTTCCCTGATCAGCACCTGGGCCGCAACACCGCTAAGGCCATGGGCGTATCGCTTGAGCAGATGCCGCTTTGGCACGGCCGCAAGGAACTTGGTGGCAACACCGCTGAGCAACTAATTGATTCAAAGGTCATTCTTTGGAATGGTTTTTGCTCTGTGCACAAGCGCTTCAACGTTGGCCAGATTGAAAAGGCTCGTGCCGAATTCCCTGGCGTTCGCGTGATCGTGCACCCGGAATGCCCAATGGATGTTGTTGACGCAGCAGACGAGTACGGATCAACCGATTACATTCGCAAGGCAGTTGATGCAGCAACCGAGCCAACCACGTTTGCAATTGGCACAGAGGTAAACATGGTTCAGCGTCTTGCTGCGCAATACCCGCAGCACAAGATTTTCTGCCTTGACCCAGTGGTCTGCCCTTGTTCAACCATGTATCGAATTCACCCCGGCTATCTTGCTTGGGTACTTGAGCGCCTGGTCGCCGGTGAAGTAGTTAACCAAATTACAGTGGATGCAAAAGTTAGCCAGACAGCTGCGATTGCCCTAGAAAGAATGTTGGCAGCGAAGCCGCTCTAATGAAAAAACTTGTAGTTATTGGTAGCGGTGTTGCCGGGCTTATTGCCGCGGTAGAAGCAAGCCGCACCCACGAGGTTGTGCTGGTCACCAAATCAAACCTGGCCGAAAGCAACACTCACTATGCGCAGGGTGGCATTGCCGCGGTAACTACCGATGAAGATTCGGTTGCCGAACACATAGCTGACACACTTTCTGCTGGTGCGAATTACTGCTACGAGCCTGCGGTTGAAGTGCTTTGCAAAGAAGGCCCGGATCGCATCAACGACTTGATTCGATTTGGTGTGGACTTCGATAAGCAAGGCGCAAAGTACGCACTTGGTTTAGAAGCTGCTCACTCACACGCTCGTATCTTGCACGCCGGCGGCGACACCACCGGAGCCGACATCAGTCGCGCACTGGTGCAAACTCTGCGCGAGACCGCTGCGGAAATTCATGAGTACACCTTTGTTGTTGACTTCGAAGTCAAGGACGGCGCAGTCACTGGTGTTTGGTTACTTGATTCATCAGGCAAGCACTTTGTTGAAGCAGATGCGGTAATTATTGCAAGCGGCGGTGCCGGCCAGCTTTACCGTCACACCACAAACCCAAGCGTGACTACCGGTGATGGCGTGGCTGCGGCCTTCCGCGCCGGCGCCGAACTTGCCGACGTTGAGTTTTATCAGTTCCACCCAACCGCGCTTGCCGTGCCGGGATCGTTCCTAATCTCAGAAGCGGTTCGCGGCGATGGTGCAGTTTTGATTAACAACAAGGGCGAACGTTTCATGCAGAAGATTCACCCACTTGCCGAACTTGCTCCGCGCGATGTGGTGGCTCGTGGCATTCAGGCCGAGATGCTTTCGCAGGGAGGTCAGCCGGTGTTGCTCGATGCAACCGCACTAGGTGGCGACTTCTTGAACAAGCGTTTCCCAAGCATTAGCAAGACCACTCGCTCTTACGGACTGGACTGGGGTAAGAACCCGATACCGGTTACTCCTGCCGCGCACTATTGGATGGGTGGCATTGCCAGTGATACCTGGGGCCGAACATCGGTTAAGGGTTTGTTTGCAGTTGGTGAAGCCGGTTGCAACGGAGCGCACGGAGCTAACCGCTTGGCCTCGAACTCGCTATTGGAATCAATCGTGTTTTCTCGTCGCGCAGTTCAGGTTCTTGATGAAGCCTGGCCAGAGCAAGCGGCATCGGTACGTTGGAAGGACACTGGCCTGCTGAGCGTGATTGAGCTCGAAGACGAAGCCGATCGCGCACCACAAAAGGATTTGACCGTTGTTGACCGCGTTGAATTGCAGACACTGATGTGGGACAAGGTTGGTCTGGCCAGAACTAGCGACCAATTGATTGCGACTCGCGATGAGCTGGATAAATGGCGTTCGGCAAATGTTGAAAACCGCTTGTTCACCGACTGGGAAGATGCCAACCTGTTGCTGCTATCTCGTGCCGTAACCGCATCGGCTTTGGCTCGCGAAGAATCACGCGGTGGTCACTACCGCTTGGACTTCCCTGAGACCAACCCAAACATGGCAAAGCCAATCACCATTGTTCGAAAGAAGAAGTAATGCTGACTCAAGAAATCATTAACGATGTTGTTGGTGCGGCGCTTCGCGAAGATGCACCTAACGGCGATGTGACTTCGGAGCACTTGATTCCTGCCGATGCCACCGCGGTTGCCGAACTCGCTGCCCGCGAGCCTGGCGTATTCAGTGGTGTAGAAGTTTTCATTGCTGCCTTCAAACTAACCGATCCAACCGTAAAAGTTGAAATGAAAATTGCAGACGGCGAGAAATTTGTTGCCGGTCAGCAGTTGGCAATCATTGCTGGGCCTGCACGCGCAGTGCTTACCGCAGAACGAATTGGCTTGAATTTTGTGCAGCGCATGTGCGGCATTGCAACACTCACTGCGCAATACGTAGCCAAGGTCGCAGCCACAAAGGCTGCGATTCTTGATACTCGCAAGACCACACCTAACCTTCGTGCGTTTGAACGCCAGGCGGTTTTGAATGGCGGCGGCCGTAACCACCGATTCTCACTTAGTGATCAGGTGATGGCTAAAGACAATCACCTAGCTGTGCTCACTCGCGGTGGCAAAGACCTAACCACAGAGCTTCGTCGCGTACGAAGTGAACTTCCGGCTGGCATCAAACTAGAAGTTGAGGTTGATCGTTTAGATCAAATTCCTGCAGTACTTGCCGCCGAGGTTGACATCATCATGCTCGATAACTTTAATCTTGAAGATCTTCGCAAGGGCGTGGAGATTATCGGTGGTAAATGTGTGGTTGAGGCATCAGGTGGCGTGAATCTGGACACCGTTGGCGAAATAGCCAAGACCGGCGTTGATGTGATTTCAGTTGGTGCGCTTACTCACAGTGCCCGCGCGCTGGACCTTGGCCTTGACGTGAAGATCGACTAAAGAATTACCTAGACATGATTTATTTAGACCATGCAGCCACTTCCCCGGTAAAACCGGAAGCGCTTCAGGCTGCCTGGCCATGGTTGACCAACGAGTTTGGCAATCCTTCTAGCACCCACGAACTTGGGCATCGCAGTCACGTTGCGCTTGAAGAGGCGCGGGCAACGGTGGCGAAGTTCTTCAACGCACGACCTGCGGAAATTACATTTACCTCAGGTGGCACAGAGAGCGACAACCTTGGCATCATTGGCCTTGCACTAGCTAACCCGCGCGGCAAGCACATCGTGAGTGCACGCACCGAACACGAAGCCGTACTCTCGGCCATTGAATTCCTAGAGCGCGTGCACGATTTTGAAACCACCTGGGTCA
>CANGJO010000089.1 GCA_947454285.1 Microbacteriaceae bacterium
AAAGGCCTCAATTCTTAGCCGAGACCGCATTTTGGCCCCAAATACCTTCACCGTGAGCCTCTCAACCCCTGATTTCAAGCGGATGGCGGCCCTGGGCGACTCTTTGATCACCGAATTGACCGATTTGGCCACAAAACACGCCAAAAAGCAGGGTTTTCAGTTCGGAGCAGCCCTAGCCATCAAGCTAATCGAGGACTCAACCCTGAACCTGGGCCAGGTATCGGTGCGATCAAACACCCAAAACCACGAAATCGAGTGGCTTCCGACCCTTGAGGTCAACGGCCAGCGCTTCATCTTGAAGGTGGGCCAGACCACCATCGGCCGCGATGTGAGCGCCGACATCCAGATTCCAGACACCGGTCTAAGCCGCCAGCACTTCGCCATCATTTGGGACGGTCGCAACGCAGCTGCCAAAGACCTAAAGAGCACCAACGGCACCCGCATCGCCGGCCGCCCAATCACAGAGGTCGCAATCCAGGGCGACACCCAAATTCAAGCCGGCACCCATACCTTTGTATTCAAAGTGGTCGCGCGAACAATCAACAACGACATGGCGGTAAGTGAATGAGCGAGTTAGCCCTATTTCTTGTGCGCACCGGATTCGTGGTGGTGCTTTGGATTTTCATCTTCAACATCATCTCTGTAATCCGCGCCGACCTATTCGGCCAAAAAGTTGTTAGCCGCGTTGCATCTGCAAATGCGCCGCAGGTTGTTTCAGCACCGATAGCTCCGAACGCACCTGGCTCACTTGTTATGGAGCCAAACGGAAGTAACGCAACAAAACTTGTAATCGTTGAAGGTGATCGCACCGGACACAACATTGCACTAGATCGCCGCGAACTTACCATTGGTCGCGCAGAAGATTCAGATTTGATTGTTGACGACGAGTTTGCATCAACTCACCACGCGAAACTTGTTTTGATTAACAACGACTGGCTGATTCAGGATTTGAATTCAACCAACGGAACTTTCCTAGATGGTTCACGCGTTGGTACTCCAGCGGTTGTGAAACTAAATACTCCGGTTCGCGTTGGCAAAACTGTTTTTGAGTTGCGAGCCTAAGGTCTAATAAGTGGCAATCAAGACTGTTAGCTTCGCGGCATCCGACATTGGTCGCATTCGCGCAAGCAATCAGGACTCTGGTTACGCCGGTTACAACTTGTTCTTCGTTGCCGACGGCATGGGCGGTCACGCCGGTGGTGACATTGCATCTGCACTAACCACACAAAAAGTTGCCAACGTTGATCGCGTTTACGATTCAACTGAAGAAGCATCTAAAGCGCTTATCGATGTGATTTGGGAAGCCAACACACTTCTTGGTTCAACCGCGCAACAACACCCGGAACTTTCTGGTCTTGGTACAACCTTCAGTGGAATTGTTTTCACTCGCGATCGCGTGACGATTGGTCACATTGGTGACTCACGAATTTATCTTGCGCGCGATGGTGAAGTTTCTCAGGTCACCAGCGACCACACGTTTGTTCAGCGTCTTGTTGACACCGGTCGCATCACCGCAGAAGAAGCGTTGGTTCACCCACGTCGTTCTGTTTTGATGCGCGTGCTTGGTGACGTTGAAGAGTTCCCAGATGTAGACAGCTTCTCAATGGATGCCAAGGCGGGTGACCGCTGGTTGCTTTGTTCTGACGGGCTTTCCGGGGTTGTGCCGCCACAGATCGCCGAGCGCATTCTGCTTAGCAAGATGGACTCAAAGGAAGCCACTGAACTTCTAGTTGGCGAAGCACTTGAGTTTGGTGCACCAGACAACGTGACCGTTGTTGTGGTTGACGTAATTGATTCGGCACTGCAAACAGATTTTGAACCAAGCGCGCGCTTTGTTGGTTCTGCTGCAAACGAAGTTGTTATTGAAGAGCGCAAGGGCAGCCGCACTCTTAAGATTCTTAACCCGCTCAACCTGTTTGAACTTTTGCGCAAGGTTGACGATGCCGAGAGCTACCTACCTGGTTCAGACGACTACCTAGAGAAATTCTTGCGCGAAACAAAGCGCCGAATTTGGTGGCGCCGTATTCGTCAGTTGATCACACTGCTTGCAATGATTGCGCTTGTGGTTGGCGGAATCCTTTGGGCCTACGACTTCACTCAGCACCGCTACTACATTGGTGCGCAAAACGACAAGGTAGTTATCTTCAAGGGTGTGAAGGAAGCGCTTGGTCCATTGCGTCTTTCATCGCCATACAAAGACACCGATCTTGTTCTTGCTGACTTGAACTCTTACCAACTGAACTTGGTAGAGCGCACCATCAGTGCCGAGTCACTGCAAGATGCCGAGCGCATCGTAAAACTTCTTGAGGCAGGTTCAAACAAATGACCGATACCGCAAGCATCAGCCTTCCTAAAATCGTTCGCGTAATTCCACGCAACCGCAACATTGAATTCTTGCTGCTGTTATTTGCAGTTGGTCTTTACGCGTTCGAGCTTGCACAAATCCAGCTATCGGTGTTGGAAATTCTTACTCCGGAACTTTTGATGTACTGGGTGCCACCAACTCTGTTTGCATTTGCGATTCACTTCATTTTGCGTCGTCGCGCTAGCGAGGCAGACCCTATGATTTTGCCGATTGCCGTTGTGTTGAACACGCTTGGGCTGTCGATGATTTATCGTCTTGATCTTGGCACCATTGCGAATGCCGGCACTGAGCTTTTTGGTGTGAAGCAAATTGTGTGGACCATGATTGCAATGGCCGTGGCCGCAATCGTGATCATCTACGTGCCGTCGCACCTATTCCTACGCCGCTACGTTTACGTCTCAATGGTGATTGGTATTGCGCTGTTGCTGGCGCCAAGCCTGCCGTTCATTGGTCGCAGCATCAACGGTGCTCGTCTATGGATTGGCATTGGCCCATTCACCTTCCAGCCGGGTGAGCTAGCCAAGATTGCCCTGACCGTATTCTTCGCCGGCTACCTAGTCACCCGCCGCGAGTCACTGGCCCTAACCGGCCGCAAGATCCTGGGCATGCGCATCCCGCGCGCCCGCGAATTGGGCCCAATCCTGGTGATTTGGGCGGCCAGCCTGCTGGTTTTGATCCTGCAGCGAGACCTTGGTACCTCACTGCTTTACTTTGGCCTCTTTATCGTGCTGGTTTACGTGGCTACCGGCCGTGCCATCTATGTGGTGGTTGGCCTAACCATGTTCCTTACCGGCGCCCTAGTGGCAAGCCGCCTGATGGGCTACGTCAGCGGCCGAATCGACTCTTGGCTAAACCCGTTCGACAGCAAAAACTACGACGCCGTTGGCGGAAGCTACCAGTTGGCCCAGGGCATCTTCGGCATGGCCCACGGCAACCTGTTGGGCACCGGGCTGGGTGGCGGCATTCCGCACCTGGTTCCGTTGGCCGAATCAGACTTCATCATCGCGTCACTCGGCGAAGAGCTTGGCCTGGTTGGCATGTTCGCGATCTTGATCATGTACTTGCTGTTCGTTTCGCGCGGAATGCGCATTGGTTTCAATCACCCCGATGATTTCTCGAAGCTACTTGCCACCGGCCTGAGCTTTGTAATCGCGCTGCAGTGTTTCATCGTGATTGGTGGAGTTACTCGCGTGGTTCCACTTACTGGTCTTACCACTCCGTTGCTTGCCGCCGGTGGTTCATCACTGCTTGCTAACTGGATCATCGTTGGTGTGCTGCTTAGAATTTCAGACAGCATTGGCTCCGGCGATAAATATGTGGCGGAGGTGAAGTAATGAATCGCGAACTAAAACGTGTAAGTCTGCTCATCTTTGCAATGTTTGCCAGCCTGTTCGTTGCCACCACCGTGATTCAGATTTTTAGTGTTGATTCGCTTTCACAAGATCAACACAACGTGCGAAGCGCATACGACTCTTACAAAACACAGCGCGGTGCAATTTTGGTTGATGGTCAACCAATTGCCGAATCAATCCGCACTCAAGACATTTACCAATACCAGCGCAAGTATGCAGACCCAATGTATTCAGCGGTTACCGGTTTCTTTAGTTTGTATCAGGGTTCAACCGGAATCGAATCTGCAATGGGTTCATACCTAACCGGCAAAAACTCTTCACAGTTCTTCGAGCAAATTTCTGCGCTGCTATCGGGTAATCCGGTTCAAGGTGCATCAGTTGAGTTGACCATTGATCCGGTTGCCCAAAAAGCTGCGTGGAATGCTCTTGGCAAAATGAAGGGTGCAGTAGTTGCACTTGATCCAAAGACTGGAAACATTCTTGCGTTTGTTTCAAAGCCTGGCTTTGACGCAAACTTGCTTGCGGTGCACAGCGGTGTTGAATCAAATGCAAACTACGCAAAGATGTTGGCCGACAAAGATGG
>CANGJO010000090.1 GCA_947454285.1 Microbacteriaceae bacterium
CCCCACGATTCCCAGGCGATTGAAAGCCGATAGTCCGTTTGGACTAGCAAACATTACGACGCCATCTTCATCAAGTCGCAACAGACCATCGTTGGCACGCGGTGCTCCACGACGAGGTCCGGTTGGGTTGCTGAAATCAGGAAAGTTTCCTTCGGCAATCATCACAAGCAAATCGTTTCCGCAACCCAAATAGTTGAGTTGCAAACGGTTAGGCATGATTACCTCAGTGAGGTTGGTGTGGCGAGTCACAACTGCGATTGGCTCGGCTGTTGCTTCTTCTGATTTATTTGAAAGTTTGCGTCGAACCGGAATGGCGCTCAAGCGAGTTGTGGTGCCGTCGGCTCCGGCCTGCGCCTTGGTGTCTACCGACTTACCGGTTTCGAATGCCTGCTTAACCTGGCTGGCCCATTCTTTGCGAACTGGTTCGCCGCTAATGTCGCGATAGAAGATTGTGGCGGCCGATGAAGGTCGCGCGTGACCGGCGGCGACGAAGCCGCCATCGGGAGTTGGTAGCCAAAGAACTAGGTCGGCGAAGACAAGGTCAGCAACCAGCTGCCAGTCGGCAAGCAACAAGTTGAGCCACTCAATGTCGGCGTGCGAGGCACGACCGTGGGCTTTGTTTAACTCGCTAAGTACTGACACCTAACCGAGTTTAGCGATTGCCCTCTTGCATAACCGGCCGTCTAACTGATTGCGCTCGCCCACCAGCTGGGTGCGCGTGAATAGTGCAATTGCCAACCGGGCCTGCGAGGAACGCTTACCCAGGGCGATGGGCACCGAATCTTTCAGAGCTGCATCGGCCGCGGCTGGGTCATCGGGGATGAACCCGTTTACCTCCAGCTGACCCATGCGCGACAACGTCTGAATAATCTGCTGCTTTGCCGACGAACCCAACACCGATGTTCGCAATCGATTCACCAAGTTGAAGACCAGCCCCTTGGGATTTAGCTCGCTTAGTTGAGTAGCCGCGTTCAGAAACCGGGCTACGGAAATTGGATCTGCACCACAAACTGCCACCACCTTGTCTGAATAGGTGACCGCCCACCTTGAGACCGCATTGCGCTCAACAGGGCTGGTCAGCGAAACCAAACCACCACCGATAGGCGAGGCAACATCAAGCACCACGAAATCAAATTCCTTGCTGGCTACCATCACCAGGTCGTCGAGTTTTTCTGAGCTAACCTCTGGCCACCGCGATTCACTGCTAAGGCCGGTCATTACCGTGAGGCTGCCGGCACCAATGCTGAGTTCCGTACTCAAGCGGTTGAGTTGCTCCAAATCAAACCGCTCTTGAGCAACCAGCCTGCAGGCCGCGGCCAAACCGGCAGGGTGATCGGAAAGCCCAAGTTGCAAATCCAAACTTGGTGCCCAGGTATCGGCATCCAGCAAGAACACTTTTTTGCCCGACTCAGCTAGCTCGGCAGCAATCGAAAGCGCAATCGTGCTTTTGCCAGGAGAACCTATCGGTGACCAAACAGAAATTAATTGAGCATCACTGGATTCCATTTGGCGACTATCCGTCGGCGAGAGTTGGTCGCAAAACCAAAGAAATTTTTGCCTCTTGCGAAATTGCCAACAACACTGGACCCACCGCTTCTGCCGGAACCCACAACTCAACATCGGGGTTCTGATTGGAAAACATTTCCTTCTTTTCCAGGAGTCGCGAGACTTCGGCGCCGAGCACCAGGGCGTATGGCTCCCCCGCAGTTTTACCCTCGGACACCGGCGTCACCCAAAGATCCACCGATGCACCCGCGACTAAACCGGCCGCCAACCCCATTGCCGAATTCACCACGATTGGCACACGCTCATCAAGCACTGCGGTTGCCAGCATGCTTCGTGGGATTAATTGCCCGGTGCGAATTGGCCCCAGCAGATAACCGCTCTTGGGTAACTGATTCGCGGTTAGGTATTGCGTTGCGCTCGTTCCCAGATTCACGCTGGCACTTGTGACATCGGTTTTACTGAATGGGCTTCCCGCTGGCAGATCATGGCTGGCCACCAAGAATTCCTGCGTGTGATTATTGGCCGCGATTACGTAATTCACTCCGGCTACGGAAACGGCCAGCAACACCAAGGCAAAGGCCAGGTAGCGGGTTTTGGTGTGCTGCGGTGAAACTAACTTTCTTGCTTTTGACATGGGCCGAGCAAAGCTGATTTTAGAAATCCCCGTTGAGGTTATCCACAGATTCAATGCTCAATTGTTCGATGGCAGCAATCGGCACTGCAATCGGTCGTGGATTGGAATTGGTGTAAATGAAAAGTAAATTTGCGGTGGCATTGTGCAGTTGGCCGCTTCGCACAAAGTCATCTGGGCCAGAAACCCGCCACCGCACTGCACACGGAGTCGGGAGTGTCTGAATTATGCCCGCCAAATCAAGTGCAAAATTGCGCAACTTCGGCAGGGCAACATCGCCATCGGTGTGAAAAATAACTTTGTGAATCGTTCGCATCGGAAAGAAATGCCAAATTGGCGCAACAGAATCTAGGCCGGCAATGAAATCAACACCGATAATCGGCGCAATCAACTCGCGCGGAGTCAATAGAGACGTATTAATCTCAATCGACTTTGCGCCCTCAGTAAAACTGTCGCGTTGACTTAATTGTGTAGCAGCGGCGAATTGAGCCTCCAGATCTTCAAAAATATCTTCGATGTGCATTCATGAAGTATCTAAAAAGTTTTTGTGGATATCGAAAAGTTATACACAACTTTCAATAAAGGTCTTGTGTCCGGACATTGACCGGTCTAGCGTCAGGATTCTCGAGAAGATTTCTTGGGAGAAAGTTGGGGGAAAAATGTCTTCCAAAAAAGAAAATAAAGGTGAAGATAACAAACCAAAGCAACAACGAATTAAGAACCTAGTTCAGGCTGAGGCATTCTTTGGTCCGCAATACAACACCACAGAAGAACTTCCAGATCCAGATCCAAGCTTGCGAATTCTTGCCACGGGGGTAGTTGAGGTAATTGCAGGCACTCGACAGGTTGATCAACTTGCAAGGTTGCTATCTGACGACGTATACCAACGACTCTCACGCCGAGCCATAGAGGCCCGCAATTTGAGAATCGCTACCGGGCAGAAAACTCGGTACCAAAATTTTTCGATCCGCAACATCTTGAATTCTTCGCCGCGAGATGGCGTTATTGAATCGGTTGTTTTGCTCAACGCTCAACGCAGAACGCGTGCAGTTACCATTCGACTCGAAGGTATAAATAATCGCTGGCGAGCAACCTCAGTTAGCGTGCTCTAAATCAGAAATTATTACTGACGGAAGAACGAACTGCCCTGACCATTAGCAGGCTTCTGCTGCTGGTTAGGGTTTGCCTGTGCGTTTAGTCGGCCAGCCTCGCGTGCCTCGTTAGCACCGTGAGCCTCAGCCGCACCGTCTTCATTCGGAGCAATGTAGGTCAACTGCGCTGGGTCAATCACGGTTGGAGCCGGAGCAACCTCAACTTCAATGTTGAACAAGTAACCAATGGTCTCTTCTTTGATGGCACCCATCATCTGAGTGAACATTCCATAGCCCTCGCGCTGGTATTCAACCAACGGGTCGCGCTGTGCCATTGCACGAAGACCAATACCTTCTTTTAGGTAGTCCATCTCGTAAAGGTGATCGCGCCACTTGCGGTCAACCACTGAAAGAACAACACGACGCTCAAGTTCGCGAATTGCTGCCTCACCAATCGAGGCTTCGCGCTTTGCGTAGGCAACCTTGGCATCGCTAACCAGTTCGCGAGTCAACCAAGCCTTGGTTAGCTTTGAACGGTTGCCTGCTTCGGCGAGTACCTCATTGATTTCAAGTCCTACTGGGTAGATTGCCTTTAGCTCTGTCCAAAGTGCGTCTAGATCCCAGTCATTGCCCGCGCTGTCTGAGACGTGCCCATCAACGATTGCCTCGATTGCATCGCCAAGGAATGTCTCTACTCGCACAGCGATGTCATCACCCTGAAGGATGTGGCGACGGTCGCTGTAGATTGCTTCACGCTGACGGTTTAGAACGTCGTCATACTTCAGAACGTTCTTGCGGATTTCTGCGTTGCGACCTTCAACCTGTGACTGTGCGCTCTGAATTGCACGACTAACAATCTTTGACTCAATTGCGGTGTCATCAGGCACCGATGAGCGGTTCATCAACGATGCTGCAGCGCCAGAGTTGAACAGGCGCATCAGGTCATC
>CANGJO010000091.1 GCA_947454285.1 Microbacteriaceae bacterium
CAATGTCATTAGCGGCGCACCGGCCTGAACCTGCTGCCCCTGCTGCGCATGCAGCGTGATTCCAGCGCCAAACTGCACGGCGTCTTCTTTACGCGCGCGGCCAGCACCCAGGCGCCAAGACGCAGTACCAACCTGCAGCGCATCAAGTTGTGACAAATACCCCGATGCCGGTGCAGTGATCACATGCTGCTCCTTTGCCTCAGGTAGCGCGGCATCCGGGTCGCCGCCCTGGGCAGAAATCATTTGACGCCACTTGTCCATTGCACGGCCGTCCTTAAGCGCGGCGGCAACATCAACTTCACCCTTGCCGGCCAGGCGAAGCATTTCCTGCGCAAGCTCTATCGTGATCTCAACCACATCGGCTGGCCCACCACCGGCAAGCACATCAAGAGATTCCTTAACCTCAAGTGCGTTTCCGATTTCAAGTCCTAGAGGAGTCGACATATCGGTAAGCAGTGCCGAGGTATTCACGCCGGCATCTTGACCAAGCTGCACCATCACTGTGGCCAGTTCGCGCGCGCGATCAATGTTTTTCATGAACGCGCCAGAGCCAACCTTCACATCAAGCACCAAAGAAGAAGTTCCCTCGGCAATTTTCTTAGACATGATTGACGACGCAATTAATGGAATTGCCTCAACGGTTCCGGTGACATCGCGAAGCGAGTAGAGCTTGCGGTCGGCAGGTGCCAATCCAGAACCAGCGGCACAAATAACCGCGCCAACATCGGCCAACTGCTTGTGAAATTCGTCATTAGAAATCTGCGCACGCCAACCCTTGATTGATTCAAGTTTGTCTAGCGTTCCGCCAGTGTGACCAAGGCCACGCCCAGATAGTTGTGGCACTGCAACACCAAACACTGCAACAAGCGGAGCCAGTGGCAGAGTAATCTTGTCGCCCACGCCACCGGTTGAATGCTTGTCTGAAGTTGGTACGCCAAGTCCGTCATAGCTCAGGCGCTCACCAGAGGCAATCATTGCCAAAGTTAAGTCTTTGATCTCGCGGCGGCTCATGCCGTTTAACAAGATGGCCATTGCCATCGCCGACATCTGTTCGTCGGCTACTACCCCGCTGGTGTAATTGGCAATCAGCCAGTTAATTTGTTCGGTGCTTAGCTCACCCTTGTCGCGCTTGGCAACAATAAGTTCGGGGGCTGAAAAACTTGTCATTCGATTTCCTAAGTGGCGCTTAAAGCGCGCGTTCGTCTAAGTCACGAGGTCCAAATGCATCTGGAATAACCTCGTCAATTGTTTTGAATCCAGAGACTGTCTCAAGAAGCATTCCCTTTGCCGAGTGTTCAAACAACAACTGACGGCAGCGACCACAGGGCATCAAAATATTTCCGTGACCGTCAACACAGGTGAAGGCCACCAACTTTGCCGGGCCCTTACCCGCATCGGCAGTCATTGCCAGCTGACTAACCAGCGAGCATTCGGCACACAGCGTCAAACCGTAAGAAGCGTTTTCAACATTGCAACCATAGACAATGCGGCCATCATCGGTGAGCGCCGCTGCACCAACCGGAAACTTTGAGTAAGGCACGTAGGCCTTCTTCATTGCCGCATTAGCTGCATCGCGCAGCGCGCCCCAATTAACTTCAGACATGCTTTACCTAACTCTTGATGTATGGCTTGCCGGCTGCGGCAGGGCCAGTGACCTTGCCAACCAAACCGGCAACGGCTACGGCAGTAAGTGCGTATGGCAACATCAGCAAGAATTCGCTTGGAACCGGCGAACCAATAATTGCCAAACCGTACTGAAGGTTTTGCGCGAAACCAAATAGCAAACCAGCGAAGGCCGCGTAAATAGGGTTCCAACGACCAAAGATCATCGCCGCTAGAGCGATGTAGCCAGCGCCATTGGTCATCTCTTTACCAAAGGCACCTACCTGACCAAGTGTGAAGAACGCCCCACCCAAACCGGCCAGTGCACCACCAATCATCACGCTCATGTAGCGAGTGCGGAACACGTTTATTCCAACGGTGTCGGCCGCCTTTGGGTACTCACCCACGGCACGCACACGCAGACCCCAACGAGTCTTGAATAGCGCAACCCACACACCGGCAACCGCAAGGTACATCAGGTAAACGATCAGCGTCTGGTTAAACAGCACCGGGCCAATAACCGGAATCTGCCCCAACAGCGGAATCAGAATGCGGTCAAAGCGTGGTGGCTGGTTGAACAGTTCCACGTTCTCAGCGAACAGGGTTGAGTACAAGAAGCTAGTTAGACCAACGATCAGCACGTTCAAAACCACACCAACAATGATTTGGTCAACCAAGTACTTGATGCTGAAGGTAGCTAGCACCCAAGAAACCAGTGCCCCACCAATCATGGCGCCAATCAAACCCACGTAAAGGTTGTGCGACAGAGTTGCGGTCATCGCCGAGATAAATGCACCGGCAAGCAACTGTGAGTCAATCGAGATGTTGACAATACCAACGCGCTCTGAAAGCACACCGGCAAGCGAACCAAAAATAAGTGGAACGGCCAGCGCCAGCGAACCCGATAGCAACGCCGAGATCGGCATGGTTGCACCGGCGAACAGCGAAATCAGAATTCCAAAAATCATTGCAAAACCAAAAATAAGGATTTCCCAAAGCGGAGTCTTTTTATTGAGCTTGCGAGCAAAGTAGAAAGATTTGATTGCCACGGCTGCCATCAGCACGAAGGCAACTGCACCAGAAATCTTGGTGTCGATTGCAAAGTCAGGCAGCGCAAAGATATCGGTTTCAGTTGCGGTCTTGATCTTGGTGACCGCACCGGTTGAACCCACCCAAAGCCATAGGCCAATCAAAGAAAGCACGGCAAGTGCAATTGAAGTTCTTAGTGACTGTTTCACTTTGCACCTCCCTTCTGCGCCTTTATTCGGAACATGGTGCGCACCAATGGCGGAGCAGCAATAAACAAAACAATCAGCGACTGCACAACCAACACGATGTCAATTGGCACACCCTGGTTTGCCTGCATGGTTACCGCACCCGCACGCAAACCACCAAACAAAATTCCGGCAGCAAGCACTCCAAATGGATTGTTGCGACCAAGAAGTGCAACGGTAATTGCGTCAAAACCAAAGCTGGCAGCAACACCGGTGGTTAGGAATTTTTCTGTTCCCAAAATCTGGGTTGCACCGGCAAGGCCAGATAGCGCTCCAGACACTGCCATTACCAAAACGTAGGTGAGGCCAATATTTATACCGGCAACCTTGGCTGCCGATGGGTTGTGACCCAGCGCACGGAACTGGAAGCCAGTTGATGAACGGTTTAGCAACCACCAAACCAAAGCAACTGCAATCAGCATGGCGATTAGTCCAGAATGAATTCGCACCTGGTCACCAAAGATGAATGGGAACTTTGCGGACTCTGGTACTGCCTCTGAGATTGGGTTCTGTGCACCCGGTGCCTGCAGAATTGGTGTCTTCAAAAGGTATGCCAACAACAGCGAAGCGATGTAGTTGAACATGATGGTCAAGATAACTTCGTTGGCACCGGTTGCCGCCTTAAGATAACCAACCAGTGCACCGTAAAGCGCGCCACCCAAAATTCCGGCAAGCACTGCAAGCACAAAGTGCAATCCAACCGGTGCATCAACCTTGATGGCAACAAAGCCAGCAAACATTGCGCCAAAAACAATCTGGCCGGTGGCACCGATGTTGAAAAGACCCGAACGGAAAGCAACCGCAAGACCAAGACCTGCAAGGGTGATTGGTGTGGCAAATGCCAGAGTCTCAGTGATCGGCTTGATCATCAGCAGTGCGCTGCTGCCCTTGTAGTTAAAGATTGAGCCGCGGAACAATGCGTCATACGCACCAAACACCGCGTTCCAAAGCGCAATAAAGAAGTCGCCCGGACGAGCAAATAGATAACCGGCAGCCGCCTGAACGTTGGCACTAGAAAATGCAATCAATACGCCACCAAAGATGAACGACGCCAAAACGGCAAGCAAGGTTAGGCGCATGCTCGGCGAGAAAATCTCTTTGACTATTTTGTTCATGCGCTAATACCTGCCATCATCTGACCCAAAACCGAACGCGAGGTGCTTGATGGCACAACGCCAACCACCTTGCCCTTATACATAACCGCAATGCGGTCACCCAGCTGAGTAGCCTCATCTAGCTCTGTGGCCACGATCAAAA
>CANGJO010000092.1 GCA_947454285.1 Microbacteriaceae bacterium
CATTTATCGCATGGTTCCTGAACTGCTTGAGGCACTAGAGAAGTAATTGAAGCGCCCGCAATCAAGACCAACTAACCGGGCAACGTCCGGGCTGCCGAGTGCACCCGTTGATAAAAAACGAGCGCCCGCAAAGAAGGCAGCGGCACCCTCGAAGAAGTTCGCCTCGCCTGCAAAGAAGATTGCCGCACCGAAGCGCGCTCTTAAGCAGCAAAACAAACGCCTGATAAATATTCGAAACTCGGAGAAGAAAAAGAACTTCTCGCTATCGGCCGAGGCGAAGCGATTCACCCAGGGCTCACGCAACAAGAAATTGGCTTTTGGAATTAGCGCTTCGGCGTTTGGCGCTCTTCTTCTATTGGTGCTAGCCACCATTTTTACTCCGTTGCTCGCGGTGCAGAAGATTGAAGTAACTGGAATCACGCGTTTGAAAGAAAAATCAATTGTCAATGCGTTGATTAGTCAGCTGGGTAAGCCACTGCCAACGGTTAGCTCCAGTGACATTGCAAAATCTCTAGAGACTTTTCCGCTGATCGAAAGCTTCTCAATCATTAGCCTGCCGCCGCATACCTTGAGAATTCAAATTGCCGAGCGCCAACCTATTGGGGTGATTCAGGTTTCCGGAACTAACTACCTCTACGATCCAGCTGGCGTTCGCATTGGAATTGCAACGGGTTCAGAGAACCTTCCGGTGATCGCAATTCAGGGTCTGCCAGAGAAGTCCAAGGAATTTAAAGCTGCAATCGATGTGTTGTTGGCACTTCCGGCTGACTTGCTTCAGCGAGTTGCAGAGATCGACGCAAAATCCAAGGATGACGTCACGTTGCGACTCAGGGGATACGCCGGTCAAAGAATTATTTGGGGCGATGGCTCTAATTCAGTTTTGAAGTCGCGCGTGCTTGATGCGCTAATTGCGAATCAAAAGAAAACCGATCGCGTGACCTTTGACGTATCAAGTCCAAATGCGCCGGTTGTGCGCTACGGAAATTTTTAGACACACCTGCCAACTTCCAATCAACCTGGGCCATCACGGCTTATTTTTTTCGCGCACAGTAATAAAAGGGCCTAACTATAAGCCTCATGCTGAGGTTTAACCTTTAGTACCGTGCCAGAGCTGTGAAAGCAGCGGAAGCGAATGCGGAGGAATAGCGTGGGTCTGAACCAGAACTACCTAGCGGTTATCAAGGTTGTTGGCGTTGGTGGCGGTGGTGTTAATGCACTGAACCGCATGATTGACGCTGGACTTCGCGGAGTCGAATTCGTAGCCATCAACACCGATGCTCAGGCGCTGTTGATGAGCGAGGCTCACGTAAAGCTAGACATTGGTCGCGATCTAACTCGCGGTCTTGGTGCAGGTGCCGACCCAGAAATTGGTCGTCGCGCAGCCGAGGATCACTCAGACGAAATTGAAGCGGCACTTCGCGGCGCCGACATGATTTTCGTAACCGCGGGTGAGGGTGGCGGTACCGGTACCGGTGCTGCTCCAGTTGTTGCTCGAATTGCAAAGCAGCTTGAGGCACTTACCGTTGGTGTGGTTACTCGTCCATTTGGTTTTGAAGGCAAGCGTCGCGCCCAGCAGGCTGAAGCTGGTATTGAAGTTCTTCGCGGCGAGGTAGACACCTTGATCGTTGTTCCTAACCAGCGCTTACTAGAACTTGTTAACAAGTCAGTTTCTGTGGTCGAAGCTTTTGCCACCGCCGACGACGTATTGCGTGCCGGTGTTCAGGGCATCACAGATCTAATTACCACTCCGGGCCTGATCAACCTTGACTTCGCCGACGTTAAGTCAGTGATGAAGGGTGCAGGTTCTGCGCTGATGGGTATTGGTACTGCCAAGGGTGAAGACCGTGCAGTTCGTGCGGCCGAGCTTGCAGTTTCAAGCCCGCTGCTTGAAGCCAGTATCGATGGCGCACACGGCGTATTGCTTTTGGTTCAGGGTGCATCTGATCTTGGTCTACACGAGATTGATGAAGCAGCTCGTTTGGTTCAAGAGGCAGTTAGCCCAGAAGCAAACATCATCTATGGAACCACAATCGACGACACTCTTGGCGACGAGGTTCGCATCACAGTTATTGCCGCAGGTTTCGACGGTGGACTGCCAAAGGTTCGCAAGGTTGAGCGCAAGCCGTTCGCCGAGCCAGTCGCCGCAGCTGCTCCAGTTGCTGCAGCAACTACCACCAGCACTTCATGGTTCGCAGAGTCTGCAGCGCCGGCGACCGATTCAATCGATGTTGCTGACGTGAACTCTTACTACGCAGACTCAGAGGAGCAGGTTCCGGCAGCGTTCCGCGATAACAATCTTGATGGTGACTTCCAAGACTCTGGCGCAACCGATGAGGGCGATAGCTTCAAAAGCAACCAGGGTAAGTCACAATCTGCAGACGGTACCTGGGGCGACGATCTCGACATCCCAGACTTCCTTCGCTAAATTTCTGAACGCGATTCGTGAGTTCTTTAGGGCAACGTTTAGCCGACATTGAATCACGCATCGATGCCGCGACTTCAAAGGCTGGTCGCCAGCGTAGCGAGATTGAATTAATCGTTGTCTCTAAGAATCACCCGGCTCAGATGGTGCTTGACCTACTTGAGCTAGGCGTTCGTTCATTCGGCGAAAATCGCGATCAAGAAGCCAAGCCAAAGTCGGAGGAAGTTGCCGCACAAGTTGCCGGCAAAGGCTATGACTACAGCTGGCACTTCATTGGCCAACTGCAAAGCAATAAGGTCCGTTCGGCACTTAGCTACGCAAATGTAGTGCATTCGGTTGATCGCCAGTCGCTATTGGATGCAATCATCAAGGCCACCAGCGAACGAGAAACCCCGCTAGATGTATTCATTCAATTGAATCTCACCGATGACCCGGGTCGCGGCGGCATCGAGCCAAAAAACCTGTTGGCCTTCGCCGAGCAGGTATTGGCAGCCCCAAAGCTGAACCTGTTGGGGGTTATGGGCGTTGCCTCGCTAGACCGAGCCCCAGAAGTGGATTTCGAAACCATTCAGCAGGCTAGCCAGGCCCTTATCGGTGTCGCGCCGCAGGCAAAATTCATTTCGGCGGGCATGTCAGAGGACTTCGAAGCCGCGATTGCCTTTGGCGCGACACACTTGCGCATCGGCAGCGCAATAACCGGAAAACGTCAGTATTAGCCATATTCTGGAACAGTACGAGTCCTCAGGAGGATACAAATGGCAGGTCTAATTTCACAGGTTTCAGGTTGGCTAGGGCTAGCCGATGAGGGTGAAGCGCTTCCGCCACGCCCAGTTGCCACCAGCGCAGGGGAGTCACGCCCAGTTGCACGTGTTGCAACCATGCGTCCTCGCCGTGGTGTTTCAGAGGTCAACGAGATTTACACAATTGAGCCACGCTCATACGCTGAGGCCCCAGAGGTTGCAGCTAACTACCGTCTTGGCATCCCAGTGATTGTGAACATGGGCGAGATGTCAGAGCTTGACTCACGTCGCATGTTGGACTTCATGCTTGGTCTAAAAGAAGGTCTAGAGGGTCACCTAAAGCGCGTGACTCCTAAGGTTTTCCTGCTTTCTCCTAGCCACGTTGCAGTAAACAACGAAGACGACGAAACAGAACCAACAGACGATCTACTAGTTCGTCCGTAATTCAGGCTTTTAGATAGAGATGGGTCTGGTTGCAGTAATCCTTTGGTGGCTGCTCCAGGCCTATTTCTTTGCCCTGGTTGCCCGGCTTTTCATTGACTTGGCGCTATCGGTTAATCCGGGACTGCGACCAGCGGGCATTCTCTTGCCAATCATTGAAATCATCATGACCATCACCGACCCAGCCCTAAAGCTGGTGCGACGCATAATTCCACCGATACGCCTAGGCGCAATCCAACTGGATTTGGGCTGGACGGCCCTTGTTTTCGCCATTTTCTTTCTACAGCGGTTGGTGCTATCGGTCGCCTAGGCACCGTTTTCAAGGTAACCTTGCCTCTGAGGCTAAATCCCCACCGGCCAAAGACTATAAAGAGGTAAGAATATGCCATTGACTCCAGAAGACGTGGTCAATAAGAGATTCCAGCCAACTAAGTTTCGTGAAGGCTACGACCAAGATGAAGTCGATGATTTTCTCGATGAAATC
>CANGJO010000093.1 GCA_947454285.1 Microbacteriaceae bacterium
GACCACGTTGTAGGCCAACATCGCACGAGTCATCGGGCCAACGCCACCAGGGTTTGGCGATAGGTAACCGGCAACGCCTGCAACATCGGGGTGAACATCACCAAGCAACTTGCCATCTGCAGCTCGGGTAATTCCAACGTCAAGCACAGCAGCGCCAGGCTTGATCCATTCCGGACGCACAAAGTGCGCAACACCAATTGCTGCCACCACAATGTCTGCGCGCTTTACCGCGTGCTCAAGATCACGAGACTCTGAGTGCAACATGGTCACGGTGCTGTCGATTCCCTTGCGAGTCATCAGCAAACCAAGTGGGCGACCAACGGTAATACCGCGACCAATCACAGCAACCTCGGCACCAACGGTTGGCACGTTGTGACGCTTTAGCAACTCAACGATTCCAGCTGGAGTACATGGCACCGGTGAATTTAACTCCCCAGAAACACCAAGCACCAACTTGCCTAGGTTTACCGGATGCAGACCATCGGCATCCTTTGCCGGATCGATCAGTTCAAGC
This sequence comes from Microbacteriaceae bacterium, assembly GCA_947454285.1. Lineage (GTDB taxonomy): Bacteria > Actinomycetota > Actinomycetes > Actinomycetales > Microbacteriaceae > Rhodoluna. Next base: position 515 of record CANGJO010000093.1, read on the forward strand.
ATTTCGTTGGTGTTCAAACCAAATGGCAAAGGCAACTGCACAATGTAACCAGTTACATCTTTTGCATCGTTGAAGTCTTTGATTGCTGCACGAACATCGGCTGCGCTGGCATTGGCTGGCAGGTCAACGCGAATTGAGTGCATGCCAATTTCGGCAGAGTCGCGGTGCTTGCTAGCAACGTAAGAGTGAGAGCCTGGGTCGTCACCAACCAGCAAGGTACCAAGACCAGGCGTGATGCCCTTTTGCTTTAGGTGAATTACGCGTTCGGCAAGTTCAGCCTTGATTTCTTTAGCTGTAGCAAGGCCGTCCAAGCGAATAGCGGTCATCGGTGTTCCTTAAATCGCCTGCGCGATTACCAGTTCTCAAGTCCGCTGTATAGCGGGAATGCCTCAGTTAGCTTGCGAGTGCGAGCTCGAAGTGCGGCGATGTCTGGGTTTGGCACCAATACACCGGCGATGATCTCAGCGACCTCGGTGAACTGCTCTGCACCAAAACCGCGAGTAGCAAGTGCAGGAGTACCAATTCGAACACCAGAGGTAACCATTGGCGGACGAGGGTCATTAGGAACAGAGTTGCGGTTTACGGTGATGCCAACTTCGTGTAGCAAGTCCTCAGTCTCTTGACCGTTAATCGGCGCGTTTCGAAGGTCAACCAAAACCATGTGCACTTCAGTGCCACCGGTAAGAACCTGAACTCCGTTTGAAGTCACATCTGACTGCATCAAACGGTTGGCAATGATTGCAGCGCCCTCAAGTGTGCGCTTCTGGCGGTCCTTGAATTCTTCAGACATTGCGGCTTTAAACGCAACTGCTTTACCTGCAATTACGTGCATTAGTGGACCACCCTGCTGACCAGGGAAAACAGCCGAGTCAATCTTCTTTGCGTATTCTTCCTTACAAAGAATCAGACCTGAACGAGGACCCGCAAGAGTCTTGTGCACGGTGGTTGAAACTACGTCTGCGTAAGGCACTGGGTTTGGGTAAAGTCCAGTTGCAACCATGCCTGCAAAGTGAGCCATGTCGACCCAAAGCTTGGCGCCAACCTCGTCAGCAATCTTTCGGAATTCTGCAAAATCAAGCTTGCGAGTGTAAGCAGACCAGCCGGCGATAAGAACGGCAGGCTTTACCTCGTGAGCACGCTTGCGCACGATTTCCATGTCAATCAAGAAAGTTTCTGGGTGCAACTCATAAGCGTGAGCCTCGTACATTTTTCCAGAGAAGTTCAAACGCATACCGTGGGTCAGGTGACCACCGTGAGCAAGCTCAAGACCAAGAATGCGGTCGCCAGGGTTAGCCAGAGCCATCAATACCGCAGCATTTGCCGACGCACCAGAGTGTGGCTGAACGTTTGCGTGATCCGCACCAAAAAGTGCTTTCGCGCGGTCGCGAGCTAGGTTCTCGGCAACGTCTACTGCCTCACAGCCACCGTAGTAACGCTTACCTGGGTAGCCTTCTGCGTACTTGTTGGTAAGCACTGATCCCTGAGTCTGCAAGATTCCGCGAGAAACGAAGTTCTCAGACGCGATCATCTCAAGAGTGTGTCGCTGGCGGTCTAGCTCTGCGGCTAGAACTGCTGCGATTTCTGGGTCAGTCTCGCTCAGCGGCGAGTTGAAGGTGGTTGGAAGCTGTGACATAGGAAACCCCTAAATTTGGCTTGGAATGGGGCAAGTCTAACATTCGGGCAGGCCCCCAAACGCCTCGAAGCACCGGCCACAGGCAGGCTAAAAATGTGCCAAACGGGCCGAAAATATTACGTAAACTGAACATGGCTCAAACGGGGGTCGGCCAATCTAGGAGCAATACGAACATGTCTGAACTACCGCTGCCGGTGCTTATCGGTGCTTCAATGATCGTGGTTGGCGTGGCCCTGGGCGTATACGTGGCTATCAAGGCTATTTCCCGCAACCGCCGCGGCAACGACCCGCTTGGCTAAACTTGAGCCTATGACTACAGCCAATACCCACTGGGTACTCACCCTCGTTTGCAAAGATCAGCCTGGAATTGTCCACGCGATTTCGGGGGCAATCGTGGCTGCTAACGGCAACATCACCGAATCTTCACAATTCACCTCGGACGACACCGGCCGCTTCTTCATGCGCCTGCAGATTGAGTCTGCGGTTAGCCGCGACGAGTTCGTTGGCCAAATCACACCGATAGCCGACCGCTACGGAATGACCTGGGAACTGGACGAGGTTGGCCGCAAGATGAAGACCCTGGTTTTGGTCTCAAAGAGCGCCCACTGCTTGAATGACATGCTGTTCCGCCAGCGTGCTGGCCAGCTGCCGGTTGAGCTACCAGTGGTTTTCGGAAACCACGCAGACCTACAGTCTCTTGCCGAGTTCTACGGTGTGCCTTTTGAGGTGCACCCAATCGCCGGGGAATCAGACAAACGTGCTTTCGAAGCAATGCTTCGTGACTACATCAAGACCGCGGGTATTGAGCTAATTGTTTTGGCTCGCTACATGCAGGTTTTGAGCGAAGAATTCTGCAAAGAGTTCGAGGGCAAGATCATCAACATTCACCACTCGTTCCTTCCTGGCTTCAAGGGTGCAAATCCTTACGCTCAGGCACACGCCCGTGGCGTGAAGTTGATTGGTGCCACCGCACACTTTGTTACCGCAGACCTAGATGAGGGTCCAATCATCGAACAGAACGTTGTTCGTGTGGAGCACTCTGACTCAAAGAAGCGTTTGGTTTCTATTGGTCAAGATGTTGAGTCAAAGACCCTCACCCAGGCTGTACGTTGGTTTGCCGAGCGTCGCGTATTGCTTGACGGCGAACGCACAATTATCTTCAGCTAATTTTTCTGCCGCTTAGGCAAACTTTTTCACCAACCTTCGGTTGCGCATTTGTCGCGCGCCTTGAATTACGCCGATTGTTGCTAACAGGCCAGACAAACTACCAACACCGATAATCGCGTACTGTTGCCAATCATTTTTTGGCGCGACCGGTGGTGGATCATCGGTTGGATTGTCTACCGTAATTTGAGGAGCATCGGGTTCGTAAATTGCAATCGGTTCTTCTTGTGGGCTGGTTGGCAACTTGATTGCGTTTGAGAATGCGTAGGTTTTACGAACCGGTTGTGCGGCAATGATTTCCATGTTGTTGGTTGCGGAATTTGTATTGAGTTCCACTGGTGGTTGATTGGTTGCTGTTGTGCTGCTGCCACTTGATCCGCTGCCAGAACTTCCGCTTGGTCCGCCGCCGCCTGATCCGCCGCCGCCAGAACCACCTGAAACCGGGGCCGGCGCTGCCGTTGGGGTTGGAGTTGGCGTAGGGGTGGGAGATGGAGTTGGTGCCGGTTGGGCAATCACCGTGGTCACACTAGATGCCGATACCGTCTGTGGCCCAGTATTCCCAAGGGCATCGGCGTAGGCACCCTGAGCAATCGATAGCTGTACCGAGCCAAGCGAACAACCTGTAGTTGTGATTGTGTATCGGGTTACCGTGGTTGAGGTCATCGAGATCAAACAACCGGTTGCAGTACCAGTATTGGAAACATCGCTAGCGGTAAATCCGATCAACGCTTCAGTGAAGTCCACTACGA
>CANGJO010000094.1 GCA_947454285.1 Microbacteriaceae bacterium
TACAACATCAACTTCTGGATCGTTCAACACATCGTGGTAGTCAAGAGTTCCGCGTTCGTAGCCCAAAACGTTGATTGCGTAATCAACGCGGTCTTGTGCAGTGTCTGCAGCGATCACAAGTTTTGGAGTGATTCCTAATTCAGGGAAAACCACCGGCAGTGCCTGATATGCACGCGAGTGCACCTTGCCCATCCAGCCAACGCTAATTAGGCCCACGCCAACAGTCTTTGATGTTTTCGACATTGAATACCTTCTGCAGTGAAATTTTCGGAACGGTCCAATAATACTGAACGCCGAATTGAATTCACTTAGTTTTTGGGAATGGACTAGTCCAGTTTTAAACCTTGACGCTGGTTGTTGAGTTGCGAACTTCCAACTTTGGCAACAACAAAACATTCTTGCCTTCGGACTCTCGCCAGAGTTCTTCATCGCTAAGAATTTCAGCTGCCTTCATTGCGATTGCCTTCTTCTCTTGCTCAACAGAAGTAATCGAGATTCTGTTCAGCGCAGAAATGTAAGTATTGTCAAAGCCAGTCAACGCAACCTGGTGTCCACCAGAATCCACAAATGCTTCTATTGCTTCCTGTGCACCAAGCGCAACTATGTCATTAAAGCAAACTAGCGCGGTTGGCTTTGATTTTCCCTGCAGCGCCAACTTTGCAGCTGCATAACCAGCCGCTTCAGTTCTATCGCCGAACTGTTCCAGCGGCTTCAAGTTTTTTGCCGCCATGGCTTTTCTAAATCCACTAATGCGGGCCGAAGCGACCTCGCCATCGTCTGATCCTATGTAGCAAATGCGCTGGTGCCCCAGTGAAACCAAGTGGTTCACGATTAGGCGCATGCCTTCGTCTTCATCAATTCGCAAAACGATTGCACGTGGCAATCCCTTAGGAATTGTGGTGGCAAAAATAATTGGCACGCTGTCTGGAACAGACTTAAGAGTGTTCTTGTCTGGCAAATCACCAACCACCAAGATTCCACGCGGCTTCAAATCAAGCAGTGTCTGCACGGTTGATTTTTCCAAAACCTTTTTGCCATTAACTTCAGTGATACTCGCGGCAGTCATGAATGTTTGGTGCCCGCGCTCAAGCAGTTCTTTACGAGCTTCGTCGGCGATCTCGGTGAATAGCGGGTTGTGTAAATCAACCACCACGATTGCCATGAAGTCACCCGAACCGGTGGCAAGTGATCGTGCCCAAGGGTTAGGCGTGAAGCCAAGCTTTTTTGCTGCTGCCATTACGCGTTCGCGACGTTCTGGACTTACACCTTCGCCGCTAGAAAAAACTAGCGAAACCAGGGACTTAGAAACCCCGGCTGCGGCGGCAACATCACGAATAGTTGGGCGCTTGATCTCTGCCAAAACTTGCCCCTTCTATCGGTGTTTCCCTGATTTTTAGCCAATATTTTGGCCTTGTCCAATTGGACCGTCCAAAGATAACACCAAGAACACGGCTTTATCTCAATGTCGTAACAAAGTCTGGAACGGTCCGAAAATGGGGCAATAAAACTGACATACTGACCAAGTTAGAACTTCGATGGTTCTACAACTCGATAACTCGAAGATGAGAGGCAACAAATGTCAATGAAGAAGTATGTAGCACTTGCCGCTGTGGCAATGCTTACTCTTGCTGGCTGTGCATCACCGGCTAGCACGACTGCATCAGGTGACCACAAAGATCTAAAGATTTGTGTTTACACTCACGGTGACGGTGGAACTTTCTGGTCTGTATTCCAGAAGGGTGCAGAGGCAGCAGCAGCTGACCTAGGCGTAACACTTGACTACCAGGGTGCAAACAACGACGCTGCAAAGCAGGCTGCAACTATTGAAGCTGGTGTAGCTGCTGGATGTAAGGGTATTGCTACCTCAGTTCCAGACGCAGAAGCACTACAGGGTCCAATGGACGCTGCTAAGGCTGCAGGCATCCCAACCGTAACTGCAAACTCAGGTTCATCAGCTTTCGTTAAGTTGGGTGCATTCACTCACGTTGGCCAGGATGAAGTTATTGCTGGTGAGCAGGCTGGTCTTAAGTTCAACGCTATGGGTGTAAAGCACGTTCTTTGCCCAATCCAGGAAGCTGGAAACGTTGGTCTTGCTGACCGTTGCAAGGGTCTAAAGAACACATTCAAGGGTAAGGCTGAAGAGTTCAACCTTGATGGTGGTCTTGCTGACCTAACCGCAGCAACCGCAAAGCTACAGGCAGCTCTAGAAGCTGACAAGTCAATCGACGCTATCTTCGCTCTAAACGCTGACATCGCTGCAAAGGCTGCAATGCCTGCTGCAGAAGCTGCTGGTGTATCAGTGAAGATCGGTACCGTAGACATGTCACCTGAGGCACTTGACGCAATCGCAGCTGGAACAATGGAATTCGCAATTGACCAGCAGCAGTACGCTCAGGGCTACATGGCAGTTACCTTGCTTTACCTAAACCTAACCAACGGACACGAACTTGGTGGAGGCCAGCCAATCTACACCGGCCCTGGTTTCGTAACTAAGGACAACGTTGCAAAGGTTAAGGAACTAGTAGCAGCAGGTACTCGCTAGTCTCTAGTTTCAACTAATTAGCAATAAGTAAAAGGTGGGCTAGGGATTCCCTAGCCCACCTTTTTTATTAGTAAAAAAATTCAAGCAACAAAAATTCAAGTTAGGTAACACATGACACAGACGTCAAAGGTTGATGAGCGCGTAAAGAGCGCATCCCTCATCACCAAAGCACTACGACGCCCCGAGTTCGGCGCGTTCCTTGGTGCTATTGCAATCTTTATTCTTTTCGCAACCACAGACACCACCGGCAACTTTGCCCTATTGGGTGGTATCTCTGGTTGGACTGACATTGCCGCTCCAATCGGCATCGTTGGTATCTCTGTAGCCCTGCTAATGATCGCCGGTGAGTTCGACCTATCTACAGGTGTCCTCGTTGGTACCACGGGTCTTTTGATCGGTATGTTGGTCACCGAATTCAACATGAACATCTGGCTTGCGATTCTTATCGCGTTCATCTTTGCCGGTCTTGTTGGGTTCATCAACGGCTACGTCGTTGTCAAGACCAAGCTGCCGTCATTCATCGTGACTCTGGCTACATTCTTTGTTCTTAAGGGAACAAACTTTGCATTCACCAAGATCGTGACTGGCTCAGTACGTGTTACCGGCACCGATAAAGCTGACGGCTTTGACCTTGCCGAGGCAATCTTCGCTTCAAAGTTTGGTACCGCCAACTTCCAGATCGCTTTGGTTTGGTGGATCGGCATCACAATCGTGGCGACCTTCGTGCTAACCCGCACCCGCTTTGGTAACTGGATCTTCGCTGCCGGCGGTGACGCTAACGCTGCTCGCAACGCTGGTGTTCCAGTTGACCGCACCAAGATCACTCTGTTTATTTACACCGCTCTTTCAGCTGCGCTGATCGGTACCATGTTTGTTCTTCGCTTGAAGGGCATGCAGGCTGGTCAGGGTGTTGGTCAAGAGTTCTACTACATCATTGCTGCTGCAGTAGGTGGAACACTTCTTACCGGTGGTGCAGGTTCTGCTATCGGTGCTTCTCTTGGCGCTTTGATTATGGGTATGGCTTACATTGGTATCCCTTACTCACGTTGGGATTCAGACTGGACCGCAACATTCCTAGGAATCATTCTCTTCACCGCGGTGATGATTAACACATACATCGGTCGCAAGGCTAAGGGAGGCAAAAAATGAGCAAGGCAGTAAACGCCCTAGAGCTTAAGAACGTTGGCAAGCAGTTTGGTAGCGTAATCGCGCTTCAGGGCATTTCGCTTGAGGTTGCCCCGGGTTCAGTTACCTGTGTACTTGGTGACAACGGTGCTGGTAAGTCAACACTCATCAAGATTCTTTCTGGTGTGCACAAGCAGTCATCCGGTGAGTTCAAGGTTGAAGGAAAAGACGCAGTCTTTGATTCGCCTCGCGACGCACTGGCAAACGGAATCGCAACCGTGTTCCAGGACTTGGCAACAATTCCTTTGATGTCGGTATGGCGCAACTTCTTCTTGGGTAACGAGATCCGTTCAGGATTCGGCCCATTCAAGTGGTTGAACGTAAGCAA
>CANGJO010000095.1 GCA_947454285.1 Microbacteriaceae bacterium
ATCGACAACCTCTTTGTCTTCGTAATCATCATGACCCGATTCAAGGTCGATAAGAAGTACCAGCAAGAAGTTTTGATGGTTGGCGTAATTATGGCGCTAGTTCTGCGCGCAATCTTTATTGTTGTTGGTGCCGCGCTAATCGAACAGTTCAGTGCCATCTTCTATTTGTTTGGTGCTTTCTTGCTCTACACCGCTTACCACCAGGCCTTCAGAAGCCACAGTGACGAAGAGGAATCTGAAAGCAAGCTCATCACGCTACTTCGAAAGCGCATCCACGTTTCAGATACTTACGACGGCGCGAAAATCCGCACTGTCGTAAACGGCAAGAAAATTTTTACTCCCATGATTGTGGTCTTTGTTGCAATCGCCCTCACCGACGTGATGTTTGCCTTTGACTCAATTCCGGCAATCTTTGGCATCACCACGGATCCATTTATTGTCTTCGCCGCAAACGTATTTGCTCTGATGGGTCTTCGCCAGCTCTACTTCTTGCTTGGCGGGCTGCTAGACAGGCTCGAATACCTCAAGTACGGCATCGCCTTCATCCTTGGCTTTATTGGTTTCAAGCTTGTGGCTCACGCCATGCACGTAAATGAACTTCCGTTCATCAACGGTGGCAAGCACATTGACTGGGCACCCGAGATCAGCAGCAACACTTCTTTGGTTGTAATCGTTGCATCGATTGCAATTTCGGCGGTTGTGAGCGTTGTTGCATCAAGTCGCAAGAAAGCAAAAGCTAACTAACTGGCTTTAGCCTCACAAGACTTTCTTAACGATGCTTGATTTCAAGTACATCGAGCCAAAGCCATCTACTTTTGCATCTATATCGTGACCGTCAACTGGGCTAATCAGGCGAATGTTCTTAACCTTGGTGCCAACTTTGACAGAGGTTGAGCTGCCCTTGACTTTCAAATCCTTGACGATGGTTACCGTGTCACCGTCTGCGAGCACGTTCCCAGAAGCGTCCTTGACCACACGCACTTCGTCGGTGTTGGTTTCATCCTCTGCGCTCCATTCGTGGGAACACTCAGGGCAGACCAGCAGCGCTCCCAGCTCATAGGTGTATTCGCAGTTGCACTGGGGGCAGTTTGGTAGGTTTTCGCTCATTAAGACAGCCTACTTTCCAAGCAGATAAAGGGCCGGAATAGCGGCCTCAGTTGGCGGGTTAGCCTATAGGAGTCCCCTGAAAGAGGTATTTGTGTTTCGTCTTGCCAAGCTAAGTGTTGCCAACCGATCGGTCGTTGCTCTAATCACCGTTATCACCGCGGTTTTTGGATTTATTTCACTAGGAGCGTTGAAGCAGGAACTTGTTCCTTCATTTGCAGTGCCACAGGCAGCAATTGTCACCGCCTACCCTGGCGCCTCACCTGAAGTGGTCGACAACCAGGTCAGCAAGATTATCGAGGGCGAAGTCCGCAAGATTGACGGACTGGTCAACTCAACCTCAACCTCACAAAGCAACATCTCTATTGTGCGTGTGGAATTTGAGTACGGTACTGCAACCGCCAAGGTGACCGAACTTCTTTCTGCGGCTCTGGCAAAGATTAAGACCAGCCTTCCAAGTGATGTGGAACCAAATATTCTTTCCGGAAGCTTTGACTCTGTGCCAATCATTGCGCTTGGAGTTTCTGCAAATGATGGCAACAACGAAGCTTTAGCTCAGACTCTAAGCGATGTTGCAACTCCGCTCTTTTCAAGCATCAAGGGCGTGCGCGATGTGACAATCGCTGGGGTGAAAGAAAAGCGCATCAACTTAAAATTTAAAACCGCAGTAATGGCAGCAAATGGCTTGACCCAGCAGTCAATCACTAGCGCGCTTCAGTCAAACGGTTTTGTAATTCCTGCCGGAACAATCGATGACGAAAAGGGTTCGATCTCAGTTGAGGTGGGCACACCTGTTAACAGCCTGCAAGATTTTAAATCTTTATCTCTGATTGGCTCAAAGACTACTTCCGTCCCGTCAACTACCGGTGCGCCATCAGGTTTTGCCGGTTTTGGTTCAAGCAGTCAAATTCCAGCAGGAATTTCTATTCCTCAAACAGTGAAAACCACAGCGCTAACTATTGCCGATGTGGCAACTGTGACACTTGAGAATGCACCAACCACAAGCATCGCTCGCACGAACGGTAAAGAGGCGCTTTCTATCTCTATCGTGAAGACCCCTGATGGCAACACTGTTGCCGTGTCTCACGGAGTGAAAGACAAGATTGCTGAACTCAAGAAGAAGCTTGGTGCAGTGACAATCGTCACCGTATTCGACCAAGCCCCATTCGTAGAAAAGTCACTTGAGAATCTCAGCACAGAGGGCTTGCTGGGCCTTGGCTTTGCAATCGTCGTGATCTTGCTGTTCTTACTGTCTGTTCGATCAACTTTGGTCACAGCAATCTCGATCCCAACCTCAGTTTTGATTACCTTTATTGGCCTTGGTCAGTTTGGTTACTCGCTAAATATCTTGACCCTGAGTGCTTTGACTATTGCAATTGGTCGTGTGGTGGATGACTCCATCGTGGTTATCGAAAACATTAACCGTCACTTGTCCTATGGCGAACCTAAGAAGCAGGCAATCCTCGACGCCGTGAAGGAAGTTTCCGGAGCAATTACCGCTGCGACCATCACTACCGTTGCGGTGTTCTTGCCAATTGCCTTGGTGAGCGGGCTTATCGGTGAGATTTTCCGTCCTTTTGCATTCACCTTCACAATTGCGCTGGTTGCGTCGCTTTTTGTTTCGCTAACCATCGTGCCGGTATTGGCTTACTGGTTCCTAAAGAACCCAGCCCAGTTGGCACAGGCAAGCGAGTTTGAGGCTTCTGTATTCGCCGAACAGGCTCGCAAGGTTGAGGAGGAAAAGGAGCGCAAGGGCCTTCTGCAGCGCGGCTACCTGCCAATCTTGCGTGGCACTCAGCGTCACCCGGTGATCACGATTGTTGCCTCGGTGGTTGTGTTGATTTTCACCTTTGGTCTGGTTCCGTTCCTAAAGACAGACTTCATTGGAAGCTCAGGCTCAAGTGGTTTTGTAATTAACCAGACCCTTCCTGCCGGTGCAACCTTCGAGCAAAAGGATCAGGCTGCTGCCAAGCTTGAAGCGATTCTGTTGAACAACAAGAACATTGAGGTTGTTCAGACCTCAATTGGTTCAACCGGTGATGGTCGAGTTGCCTTTGGTGCCGCAGCCGGCGGAACCTCACTGCAGGTATCCCTTGTAGACAAGGCAGATGCTGTTGCTATTCAGGCAGATCTTGAAAAGAAATTCGCCACCGATACTTCGCTAGGTGAAGTTAAGTTCAGCTCAGGTGGTGGCCCAGGCTTTGGCTCATCAAGCACCGTAGACATCAAGGTCTTGGCGCCAAGTGATGAAAAACTTCAGGCCGCAATCACCGCAATTCAAACTGCGATGACCGGAACTCCTGGTACATCAGAGGTGAAGAACTCACTTGCCGAGACCCAGCGCACGCTGCGCGTGACAGTTGATCGCAAGGCAGCTGCAGCAAAGGGACTAACCGAAATCGCTGTGGGTGGAATTGTTGCTTCAAAACTTCGCCCAAGTAGCATTGGCAAGGTTAATCTAGACAACGTTGAAACCTCAATCTACGTTGTGCAGACTGACATTCCAAAGACCGTCGAAGATGTAGAGAACATCAGCGTTCCAAGCGCATCCGGAATTGTGAAGCTTTCTAGCATCGCGAAGATTGAAGAAGTTGAAGTTCCAGTTTCGATCAATAGCGAAAAAGGTGACCGCACTGCAAAGGTTTCGCTAACCCCTAGCGGCGACAACCTTGGTGCAATCTCTGCAGAGGTTACTAAGCGCTTGAAGTCGGTAACACTTCCACTTGGCACAACCGCAACTCTTGGTGGAATTAGTGCCGACCAGGCCGATTCATTCAGCCAACTTGGTCTAGCCCTACTTGCCGCAATTGCAATCGTGTTTGTGGTTATGGTGGCAACATTCAGCAGCTTGATTCAGCCGCTGATCTTGTTGATCTCGATTCCGTTTGCAGCAACTGGTGCACTTGGCCTGCTTCTAATCACCGATACC
>CANGJO010000096.1 GCA_947454285.1 Microbacteriaceae bacterium
TGCGAAGTTCCTCAAGTAACCTGCGTTGGTCTGCCGGGACACCAGCTAAGTAATCGTCAATTACCGTCATGCGATTTAACTTATACGTTGAAGCGGAATTCCACTACGTCGCCATCTTTCATGACGTAGTCCTTACCTTCCATGCGCACCTTGCCGGCAGCCTTGGCATCGTTCATCGAACCGGCAGCAATCAAATCATCGAAAGAAACGATTTCGGCCTTGATGAATCCGCGCTGGAAATCGGTGTGGATTACACCGGCCGCCTGAGGTGCGGTCCACCCCTTGTGAATGGTCCAGGCGCGAGCCTCTTTAGGACCAACGGTTAGGTAGGTCTGCAATCCAAGGGTGTCGAAACCAATGCGGGCCAGCTGGTCCAAACCAGATTCGTCTTGACCTAGTGAAGACAAAAGTTCGTTGGCTTCTTCTGGTGAAAGATCAATCAGCTCTGACTCAACCTTGGCGTCAAGGAATACTGCCTCGGCTGGTGCAACCAAGTCGGCGAGGGCCTTCTTCTTTGCAGGATCGGTCAGGATTGATTCGTCAACGTTGAAAACGTAAATGATTGGCTTGGCGGTAAGTAGGCCAAGCTCCTTGATTGGGGTTAAGTCAACATCGGATGAAGAGATTGGCTTGCCACCGTTCAATACGGCGAGCGCGGCATCGATGGTGTCTAGCGCGGCCGGCTCCATCTTCTTGCCCTTGACTTCTTTTTCAATTCGCGGGCGAGACTTTTCTAGAGTTTCCATGTCGGCCAGAATCAGCTCTGTGTTGATGGTCTCAATGTCGCTGGCCGCATCTACCTTGCCGTCAACGTGAACTACATCACCGTCAACGAAACCACGCACCACCTGGGCAATTGCATCTGCCTCGCGAATGTTGGCTAGGAACTTGTTACCAAGGCCCTCGCCCACCGATGCACCACGCACGATACCGGCGATGTCTACGAAAGAAACCGGCGCAGGTAGCAGACGCTCAGAGCCGTACATGTCGGCAAGTTTCTGCAAGCGCGGGTCTGGAAGGTTGACCACACCCACGTTTGGTTCGATAGTTGCGAACGGGTAGTTCGCCGCTAGAACGTTGTTCTTGGTGAGTGCATTAAAGAGGGTCGACTTACCTACGTTAGGTAGTCCCACGATTCCGATTGTTAGAGCCACGAGGGTCAAGTCTAGACTGGGCGCGTGCCCATTGACTTCACCGCAATCGACTTTGAGACCGCCAATGGGTCTCCGGCTAGCCCTTGCGCCGTTGGTCTGGTTCGCGTTCGCGATGGCAAGATCACCGATACCCTCGCGTTTTTGATTCAGCCACCCGTTCCGCACGATTGGTTTCACGCAGGGAATATAAAGGTGCATGGAATTCGCCCAAGTGATGTTGATGGCGCGGCCACCGCCGCCGAGGCAATCGCCCTAATGATGGGGTTCATTGGCGATGACGTTCTACTCGCCCACAATGCACCTTTTGATATGGGAGTACTGCGTTCCACCGCGGCGCATATCGGTGTGGAATTGCCGCAGCTGCACTACGCGTGTTCGCTGGCGATTTCGCGGAAGACCTACAACCTTGAGTCGTATCGCTTGAACTCTGTGGCCTACGCGATTGGGCACGAGGAATTTGATCATCACGATGCACTGGCTGACAGCGATGCATGCGCGCGAATCATCATTCACGCGGCCGATCGTCACGGGGTCGAATCGTTGGCCGAGCTGCTGGCGGCGACCAAGCAGACGCTCAAACCGCTCCACGCTAAAGAAATGCGCTAAATAGTCGCACCCCGGTGAAATACTCGGCACATGGAAACATTTGCTTTGATTGCTGCCGGGCTAGGTATTGGCCTAATTCTTGGTGCTGTGCTGGGTTACTTTATTGCCGATTCGCGAGCGCGTGCCCGTGCCGCGGTAGAGATGCAAAATTTTGTGCAACAGCAAAGTGCACAAGCTACCGATAAGGCCGGGCAAGAGAACAAGCTGCTAGAGGCCATTGCCCCGGTGCGTTTTCACCTAGAGCAAATGCAGCAAGTGGTCACCCGCCTAGAGAAAGATCGCACTGAGCAATTCGGAACCATTCAAGAACAGCTAAAGAACGCCATTGACTCCGATGCCGCCCTGCGCAAGCAGACCCAGGCTTTATCTCAGGCGCTTTCGTCCAACAACATCCGTGGCGTTTGGGGTGAGACTCAGCTTCGAAAGTTGGTGGAGCTTGCCGGTTTGATCAAGCACGCCGATTTTGATGAGCAAGCTAGCTTCAGCACAGATACCGGTTCTGGCCGTGCCGACATGGTGATCAACTTGCCAGGTGGAAAATCTTTGGCAATTGACTCCAAGGTTCCGTTTAACTCTTATCAAGAGGCATCAACCATTTCCGATTTGGCCAGCGGAGAGGAACTCGCTCGCCGCAACCGCTTGATTGACGAACACGTTAAGGCGGTCAAGGGTCACGTTGATGCGCTTTCTTCAAAGACCTACTGGACGGGCCTGAATGCCTCACCGGATTTTGTGATTGCCTTCGTACCAAGTGAGTCTTTGCTTTCGGCAGCGCTTGATGCAGACCCAGCGTTGTTGGAATACGCGTTCAAGAAAAATGTGGCTTTGGCCTCGCCAGTGAGTTTGTTCTCGGTTTTGAAAACCATCAACTACATCTGGCGCCAAAACGTTGATGAGACCCAGGTGCGCACCATGATCAAGCTTGGTAAAGAGTTGTACGAACGCGTGGGCAAAGTTGCCGAGCATGCCGACAAGCTTGGCCGCTCAATTACCGCCACAGTCAAGGACTACAACACCTTTGTATCCAGCCTTGAGAGTCGTGTTTTGGTCACTGCCCGCAAGCTGAACGACCTAGACGAAAATGCCCTAGGTACAGAGGAAATTCAGGCCCCTAAAGAGCTAGATTCCGCGCCACAGAGCCTCACCGCTAGCGAACTGACAAAGTAGGCATTAGGTATACTCGTTTCCAGCGCTCGACAATGGAGTTTGAAGCCTAAATCCCCTGAAATTAGGAGTCCTTCATGTCAAGCAAGTCACCGGTTGTCACTCTGACACCTGCCCCAACACTTGACCGTACCTACTATGTTCACGACCTTATTGAAGGTGGAGTGAACCGTGCCGACGGCGTTGCCGAAGAACTTGCCGGTAAGGGCATCAACGTCACCAAGGGACTGAACCTAGTTGGTATCGCTGCCCCTGGTGTTGTTCCAATTGGCGACTCCGACCCAAGCGTTCTAAAGCGCACCGGCCACACTGAATCTCTTATTCCACTCTGGGTTGATGGAACCCTTCGCGTTTCAACCACCATGGTTATTAAAGATGGTGCAACCACCAAGGTGAACGAAGCCCCTCGACCACTTAGCGCCGAAGACTGGCAGTCAGTCATTGACTTGACCATCAAGACTGTAAAAGAAAACGATGCCAAGTGGTTGGTAATCGCCGGCGCACTGCCGATCGACAAGTCAACCGGCAAGTACGTAGACCTTCAGCCAATCTTCGATGCAACCAAGGCACTTGGTTGCCGCGTAGCCCTAGACACTTCAGGCGAAGCACTTGGTTACTGGGCTAAGCAAGGAGCAGCCAGCGTAATGAAGCCAAACGCAGAAGAACTAGCTTCTGCAGTTGGCCGTTCACTTCTTACCAACGGTGACGTCATCGATGCTGCTCGTGAACTTTGCGCCAACGGCGTTGAGTGCGTACTAGCCAGCCTTGGTGCCGACGGCATGATCGCTGTAACTCACGATCACGCGTGGCACGCAAAGACTTCAAAGATTAAGGTAATCAACACTGTTGGTGCCGGCGATGCAACTCTTGCTGGTTTCCTATCTGCTGTTGCTGCCGAAACTCAGGCAGAGGCTGAACCAGAATCTGGTGTTGGCTTTGATGTTGCCAAGGGCGTATCTGCTGCCGTGCAGTGGGGTGCTGTTGCAGTTCAGCAACCAACCTCTGGTTTGCAAAACCTTGATCACATGCCAGAAGTATTCCTAGTTGAGAATCCTGACCGCAGCGTTCCGCTAGACGAACCAGCTAACATCTAA
>CANGJO010000097.1 GCA_947454285.1 Microbacteriaceae bacterium
CTCCCGAGATTAGAGAGAGTGCGCGAATCAAAAAGAGAAAGTCGTTTGGAAGCTGGAAAGGAAGAGTTCGGATTAGGTCACTAAATTCCAAAGCAAAGTCACGAAGTTCTTTTGGGTCGGTCTGAATTAGCTCGCCTACCCGAACACCACCAAATCGGTCAAAGAGTTTTCCAACGGCTTCTTCAAGCAACACGGTGTCGGCAGATGGCAGCAGCACACCTAGGCGTTCACAGGCAACCACCCAGGCGCGGGCATCACGCGACGCTACGGCAAAAAGGAATCGCTGAAGGTTGGCACGCAATTCCTCACTGACCTGGCCCATCATGCCGAAGTCAATGTAGGTCAACGTGAAGTCAACTGGGGATTCCTCAGGGGCCTTGGTAATGAAGATGTTTCCCGGGTGCGGGTCTGCGTGAAAGAAACCGGTGACAAAAAATTGTTCAAAGGTTGCCCTGGCCAGTTCGGCCGCTACGGCATTCGGATTGATACCAGCGTCAATCAGTGCATCCACATCGGAGATCTTGATCGCACTCACATCGGTTAGCGTCAGCACCCTTCTGGCGCTTCGCTCCCAAACCACATCAGGTGTATTTATTCGCGGATCGGTCGCAAAGTCAGCCGCAAATCTTTCTAGGTTTTCTGCCTCGTGAAGGTAGTTAATTTCTTGAAGTGTGATTTCGGCAAATTCTTCAACTAGCGCCGGGGCATCGGTGCGTTTTGAAACTAGCTTTACCTTTGAAAGCCAACCGCCAACTTTGGTGAGAGCAGCCAAGTCAACCTCAACAATGTCTTCGATGCCCGGACGGAGAACCTTGACCACCACATCGGTGAAGCCAAGGTCACCAGCAAGACCAGGGGAGAGCTTGGCCTTATACGCTTGGCCAAGTGAAGCGGCTGCAATCGGCTCAACAGTTATTTCAGCAAATGCAACCTCAGGCGTCAGGCCAAGCTCTTTTTCAATAACCTGCGAGATGCTTTCAAAAGATTGAGGTGCAACTTCGTCTTGTAAGCCGGAGAGTTCCTGTGTGATTTCTTCTGGCAGAACGTCTAAGCGGGCAGAAAGAAACTGCCCAACCTTGACCATCAGTCCACCAAGGTCCGCGGCTAAGTGATAAAACTTACGCGCTAGTTTCTGGAATCGCTTGGTACGGCCGCGTCCAGCAAGTTTTGCCAAGCCAAATCGTGGCAGAACAATCTCAAACCACCATGCCTGCGCTAGGGCAAGCGCGGCAAATCTAAGAATTCTTTGATAACGAGACTTGAGCGCTTTGCCTTGCGGCAGGCTTTTATTTTTCGGCAAGAACTTTGTGTAGGTCGTGACGTGCCTTGTCCAAAATCTCAGCGGCACGAGCCTGCTGCTCTTTGGTACCGGTCTGCGCAATGTCTAGCATCACCGGTGGCAACTTTGAAGCAGAGCTCAAAAACTTTGGATCACAAGACATCCAGTTGAAATTCATGTTCATCTTTGAAGAAGCACGAGGCGCGTCAGCGTTCAGGTTCTCCTTGGCAAGATCAAGAGCAGCCTGGCCCTCAGCGGTGATTGAGTAAGTCTTACGGTCGGCCTTGGTTTTCACGGTGACCTTATCGGTGTCAGCTAACTTGGCCAGCGACTTGTTGATTTGACCATCGGTAGGCGCCCAAGCTCCGGCGGCAGATACCAAAATGGCCTTCGAGATTTGAGTGGCGGTCTTTGAGCCGGACTCCAACGCTCCCAGCACGGCAGCGTCAACCTGCTCCTCGCCTGGCTGGCCGTTTACAGGACGGCTGATCGCGCTCGACGCCATGTCCTTCACGTAGTTGAAAAGCCCCTGGATGGCCTCGCGGGGTTCAAAATCACTCTTCGATGTGCTCACTATGTTCCCTTCGGGACACCGATATGTGCCCACTACTTATAAGGCTATTTATGGCCAATTCATTCCTTTTAGTCCAAGACCATCAAAAGCAAAAATGACCCCATAGAAAGAGGTCATTTTGTTTTGGCGGAGAATATGGGATTCGAACCCATGAGGGCTTGCACCCAACCAACTTTCCAAGCTGGCGCCATAGGCCACTAGGCGAATTCTCCCTGGAACACTTTGAGTTTAGCGGGTGCCTCTGCGAGTTAATGAAGCAGCCCAGGGAATAGCTCACCAATTGCAGAGATCGCCGATGAAACAGCAATCGAGATAAGCAGCAAACCAAAGATTCGGCTAACGATATTTAGTCCGGTGTCACCCAAAAGTTTTTCAAGTGGTTGAGCCGCCAAGAACAAAATGTAGGAAACAACAGTCAGCGCAAGGATCACGCCAATGTTTATCCAAAATTGACTGCCCTCAGTTGAGCGAATTGTGATCGTTGCCGCAATTGCACCGGGACCTGCCATCAACGGAATTGCAAGTGGCACAACAGCTGCCCCAGATGCGCTGGCTGCAAGCGCAACCTTTTGACCCTGCACCATTGACCAACCAATGCCACCAATCACAAGTGCACCGGCAATACGGAACGCATTGATGTCGATACTGAGCAGTCGAAGAATTGCCTCGCCTAAGAAATAGGCAACCACAAGAGTGACACCAGAAACCAGTGCGGTTTTCAAAGCAACCGAGCGACGCTCATTTGGTGTGCGGCCAGCGGTGAGAGTTAGAAAAACCGGAATCGCTGTGATTGGGCTAACGATTGCAAACAGAGCTATCAGTGTGGTTACTGCACTTGAGGTTGGCATTATTTAGTTACTGCTGGTTTGGTGATTCGGCTAAGGGCCGCAGCAATCAACATGATTACCAACGGGATTGCAAAGGCAACGTAGATGCCAGCCGCTTGACCAAGCGCACCTAGAGCCGGCCCAACAGACAGGCTGCCGATGTAAACCACGGTAATGATCATGTTCACGCGCGGAGCGGCAAGTTTTACATCATCGCTCATCGATGAGACAACCATTGGGAAACCAAGAGCCATGCCAAGTCCCCAAAGGATTAGGCCAACGTATGGAAGTCCGGTGGTGATGAAGATGAACATTCCGATTGCAGTGGTCAAAGCTGAGATTAGAACGGTTGCAAAACGACCAACGAAGTCCACAACGTAACCGCCAAACAAACGCGCAAACGTAATCACAATCCAGAACACACCAAATGCCGAAGCAGCCTCAGCACCAGAGAATCCGCTCTTGGTAAGTGCAATTGGCACCCAGGTTCCCGCCGAGGTTTCAGCGATGATGAAGGAGATTCCAACCACAGCCAAAAGCAAGCTGCGCTTCTCGGTCCAAACTTTCACAGACAGCTTGCGATTAATCGCCTTGACTTCTGCAGTTATCTCAGGTTCAACATGCTTAGGGAATGTGAAACCAGCCAACACCGATACAACTCCCACGAAAATTGCTACGGCAATAAAAGAAGTGCTGAGTGAAATATTTTGCTCAATCAAGAAACTGGCAACCGATGCACCAAGCAGCATGCCAACTCCGAATAGTCCGTGAATGGCAGGGAAGAGCGCGCGCTTCGATGCCGCATTAACTCCAGAGGCTTCTAGGTTTCCGATGTAGTCGCTGATTGACATCGGTAAGCCCATAACAAAGAGGCAGATGCAGGCCACGAAGAAATTGCCCGATTCAACAACTGGACCCAGCGCAATGAAGCCAACGGAAACCAAAACAAAGGTTGCGGTGTTGATGAGCTTCGAGCCGTATCGGTGCACCAATGAATTGGCGAACAGAATTCCGGCAAGACCACCGGCTGGAAAAAGCATTGAAAGCAGTCCCATTTGTGCGGTGTTAATGCCAAGGGCTTCTTGAACCTCAGGACCGCGACTTACCCAGGTAGAAAAGAGGAATGCGCGAGTGAAAAAGATGGCTGAAGTTCCGGCGAACCAGAGGCCAATACGGGGGTTTGCGGTCATTCCACAAGGCTAACAAGTCAAAATTGGCTCAGAATCCAGAGGCTAAACTGGACCTTGGCTCCTCGCGTGGCGCTACCTCGGCTAACTCCCCCAGGATCGAAAGATAGCAAGGGTAACTGGGC
>CANGJO010000098.1 GCA_947454285.1 Microbacteriaceae bacterium
GTAACCGCAGATTGCAAGGTTGATGCACTGCTAGAACTTCGCAAGAGCATCAACGAGTCATCGCCGGTAAAGATCTCAGTGAACGACATCGTGGTCAAGGCCGTTGCCAGTGCGCTTATGGATGTTCCAGAATCAAACGTGGTTTGGAACCCAGAGGCTATGCACAAGTACGAGTCGGCAGATATCTCAGTTGCGGTAACCACCGATGGCGGCCTGCTTACACCTGTGATTCGCGGAGTTGAGAAGCGTTCTCTAAGCAACTTGAGCATGGAAATCGCCGAGCTTGCTGGCCGTGCCCGTGCTGGCAAGTTGCGCCAAGAAGAGCTTGAGGGTGGCAGCTTTGCAGTTAGCAACCTGGGCATGTTTGGCACCAAGGAGTTCACTGCAATCTTGAACCCACCTCAGTCTGGAATCCTGGCAGTTGGTGCGGCATCACCGCGCGCCATTGTTGAAGATGGTCAGGTCGTGGTTGCCAACATAATGACAGTAACGCTCTCTGCCGATCACCGTGCAGTTGACGGTGCACTTGCAGCCCAGTGGTTGTCAGCGTTTGTGAAGCGAATCGAAAACCCACTAAGCATGTTGGTCTAAGACCAAAAGAAAAGACCGGTGAAGCCCTAGGCCTCACCGGTCTTTCTTTTTAACTTCTATTTGGCTAGCCGCTGAACTGCGTTCGCCACTGCCGGAGTAACTCGTTCATCAAAAGGGCTAGGAATGATGTAGTCGGCAGATAGGTCGTCACCCACCAGCTCCGCTATTGCATGCGCCGCCGCCACTTTCATATCGGTGGTAATTCTGCGCGCCTTGCCATCCAGTGCTCCTAAGAAAATACCTGGGAACGCCAGCACATTGTTGATTTGATTCGGATAATCACTTCGTCCGGTTGCAACCACCGTTGCAATTTCACGCGCAACCGCCGGATCAATTTCTGGATTCGGGTTCGACAACGCAAAAATCATTGAATCTGGCGCCATCTTCTTCAGGTCGCTAACTTCAAATTTTGAAGTCGAAACACCAATGACCGCATCAGCATTAACCAACGCCTCGCTCAAACCACCGGCAATACCCTCTGGGTTTGTGGTGGCTGCCACCTTCAACTTCTTGCCAGATAAGTCGGTGCGCTGATTGTTCAGAATGCCCTTGGAGTCAATTACCAAAACATTCTTAATGCCAACGTGAAGCAGCATGTCTGAAATCGCCAAGCCAGCCGAACCAGCTCCGCTGATCACAACTTTTAGGTCCTCGAGTTTTTTGCTAACTACCTTTGAGGCATTTAGCAGCGCAGCCAGAACAACGACTGCTGTTCCGTGCTGGTCATCGTGCATGACAGGCATGTCCAGCGCCTCAATTACCTTTTCTTCAAGTTCAAAGCATCTTGGTGCACCAATGTCTTCTAGATTCACCGCACCAAAACTGTGCTTCAGGCGCACCAGGGTTTCCACAATTTCGTCTACGTCGTGGGTATCAATAACCAAAGGGATCGAATTCAAACCGGCAAATCGCTTGAACAGAGCGGACTTGCCCTCCATCACCGGAAGCGAGGCGGCCGGCCCAATGTCGCCCAACCCCAGAACCGCAGTCCCGTCAGAAACCACCACAACCAAGCGGTTGGCCCAGGTGTGGGTCTTCGCCATGTCTGGATTCTTGTGGATTGCATCGCTGACCTTTGCCACGCCAGGCGTGTAGGCAATAGATAGGTCACGCTTGTCATTAATCGGAGCGGTTAGCTCAACGCTTAATTTGCCCCCGATATGGGCCTGAAATACTTCATCATCGGAAATTGGCGCAAATTGCTGCATTTAGACTCCCTAAACCCCATTGTTTGTTAAGTATTACTTAATAATACCTCAACAATGTTTAGTCAGACTAAATTCCTTGCTTCTAGCGTCCGTTTAGCTTGCGGGTTTTGGCATCGCCCATCACGTTCAGCACGTCAACCGCCGATTTTGCTGGCAAAGAAGGCGCTGCGGTCTTGGCTGGGCCCAGATTGCTTAGATCCTGGCTCTTCGAGTCCTTATTGCCAATCACGAACCAAATGCCACGGGCCGGCTTGGCCGAATTGTTCTCGTACATGTGCAGGCGGTTGGCGTCAAAGCTGAATGAATCGCCCGGATAGATCTCGTGGACCTCATTCTCAATCCGCAGGGTCAGGGTGCCCTCAATGATCACGCCGTATTCCAGCGCATCGTGACGCATCATCTTGCCCTCAACAGAGCTTGAGCTACCAGGCTCGTAAGTCACCATTAGCGGGTCGGCGTCGTCGCGGCCGCCATCGGCCAAACGCTCCCAAACCACACCGTTTTCCATCTCAATCAATGGGTTTTCGTTGCGTCGCTGAACAATTCCGTGGTGGCCATCTTCGTAGCCAGCACCATCGGGGGTCTCGCCATCTGACTGGCTCATGCCCTTCATCAGGCCGTCCAGCGAAATACCAAGGTGGTTCACTAGTGCGTACAAAGTAGACACCGATGGCTGGGTCTTGCCGGTCTCAACCTGCGAGAGCAAACTAGCCGATACGCCCACGGCCGAGGCCACGCTGCGAAGGCTCAATTTGCGGGAAACACGAACTCTGCGAAGCTCATCGCCGATGTCAAAATTCATTCAGTCCCCTCTCGCTAAGTGTCCCTGAACAGTCCCCGGTACTTAACAGATACCTTACAGAATGGTTTAGCAATATTCACTAATTATGTAAGAAATAGCCGAAAAGTGGTCAAATCGTGACTTATTGTTTAGCCAAACTGCACATAAACTAGAGGGAATCAATGGCGATGGAGGCATCATGGAACTCAAAAACGGCTTAGGCCACCTAAGTTATTCAACACTTGTCCACTTGGGCGACACCTGGGCAGAGATGAATGCCAGCCTGCGTGAGTTCGTGCCTCAGGTCAAAAAGCGGGTCTCCCCTGATGCCCCTTTTGCCGTCTCATTGCGCATCTCGGCATCATCCGCCAAGACACTCACCAACGATCCAGCCGAACGTAAATCCCTTGCCGAGTTTCTGGCCAAGGAAGACCTCTACGTCTACACCGTGAACGCATTCCCATACGGCCCGTTCAAGGGCGAGGTAGTTATGGAGCGCGTCTACGAGCCAGACTGGACCACCGATGACCGAGTGAACTACACCAACTCGGTGGCAGACATCCTGGCTGAGATTTCACCAGCTCACATCAACCCATCAATCCAGACCGCACCGCTCGCCTTCAAACCAAACGTTGCCGGCGAGGAATACATCAAGACTTTTACTCGCAACGTATTTCGCGTTGTTGCCCATCTGCGTGCTCTTGAGGAGCGCACCGGTCGCCGCGTGAAGCTGGCGATTGAACCAGAGCCGGCTTGTTATCTTGAAACCACCGATGAAACCGTTGAGTGGTTCAAGGAACGCATTTATTCACCTGCTGGAACTAGTGAACTAGCATCAGTTGCCAACATTCCTTTGAGCGAGGCAGAGGGAGCGATTCGTCGCTACCTGGGAATTGTCTTCGACATTGGTCACCAATCAGTTGGTTTTGAAAACATCACCGAATCGCTGACCAAGATTGTGAACGCGGGCATTCCAATTTTCAAATTACAAGAAGCCGCTTCGCTTTGGGTTGAAGAACTTACCCAAAACAAGATCGAATCACTACGCCGCTTTACTGACACCATCTACCTAAGTCAGACCTCACTCAAGCAAAACGGCAAGATCACAAAGTTCTTGAACCTTGGCGAAGCACTTGACGCCTACGAAGCCAACCCAGTGCCTAGTGAAATGCGCACGCACTTCCACGTGCCGGTGTTTCTTGAGGAGCTTGGCCCATTCCGAACCACACGTTTTGGAGTTCAAGAGGCGCTAAAGATGCACCGAGCAACACCGCTATCGGATCACCTTGAAATTGAGACCTACACCTGGGATGTTCTGCCTCCAGAACTAAAGACCGGTGACATCATTGAATACGTAAGCCGCGAACTTGAATTCGTGCGCAATGAATTGATTGGCTAACTACATGACTGA
>CANGJO010000099.1 GCA_947454285.1 Microbacteriaceae bacterium
AAATCCGTACCCCGCACTACCGCATCGTTGTGGCAGACTCTCGTACTCACCGTGATGGTCGAGTAATCGAGGAAATCGGTCGTTACGTGCCGACCAACAACCCATCAATCATTGAAGTTAACTCTGAGCGTGCTCAGTACTGGCTTGGCGTTGGCGCACAGCCAACTGAGCAGGTTGCAGTTCTTCTAAAGCTGACTGGTGACTACCAGGCATCAAAGGGTGACAAGACCGCGAAGAACACCGTAAAGCTTGCAGAGCCTAAGGCAGAGTTCGTAATCGACTCAAAGAAGAAGACTGTTCTTGTTCCTAAGGAGCAGGTTGCTGCAAAGAAGGCTGCACCAGCTGAGGCTGAGGCATCAACTCCTGCAGAAGACGTAATCTCAGAGGCTGCAGACGCAGCTGACGAAGCAGTTGCATCAGTTGAAGATGCAGTTGCAGAAGTTGCAGATGAGACTCCAGAAACTCCAGCCGCTGAAGAAGCAGCTGTAGTTGAAGAAGCTCCTGCTGTAGCAGAAGCTGAAGCGGCGACAGCCGGTTCAGAAGCTGAGTAAATAGATGTTAGCCGCTGCGCTCGAGCACCTAGTCAAAGGCATCGTCGACAATCCTGAAGACGCTACCGTGACTGCACGCACAACCTCGCGAGGAGACTTGCTTGAGGTTCACGTGCACCCAGATGACCTGGGTCGTGTGATCGGGCGCAACGGCCGCACAGCCAAAGCACTGCGTACTGTCGTGAATGCTCTTGCCGATGGCAAGAAGGTACGCGTCGACGTGGTGGACACCGATTTCTAGTAAGACCACGCTCCGTGTCGGCCGATTGGTCAAGGCTCACGGCCTAAAGGGAGCGTTCAAACTCGAGCTCTACACCGACAGCCCTGAAACTCGTTTCAAGGTTGGCGCAGTATTGATGCTCCAAGTTCCAGAGACCTCACCTTGGTTTGGCAAAACCGTATCGGTTAAGGAACTTCGTTATTACAACGCAGCCCCGGTTCTATTTCTAAACGAAGTAGAAGACCGCAATGGCGCAGACACTTTGGTCAAGGCAATTCTTTTGGTTGACGCAGATCTTGAAGTTCTGCCTGAAGAACCAGATGCCTGGTACGACCACCAACTGGTTGGACTAAAAATTATTCGTGATGGAATTCAAATTGGTTCCGTGATTCGCGTCGAGCACCTGCCGGCTCAAGACTGCTTGGCAATCGAGACAGTAAACGGAGAAGTCCTGATGCCGTTCATTAAAGCTTTTGCACCAACCGTTGATATCGCAAAGGGCGAGATCACAGTGACCCCACCTGGCGGTCTCTTCGAAGAACTACCAGAGGACTAAGAATGCGCATCGATCTAGCACTGGTAGAGCGCGGCCTAGCAAGATCAAGAAATCACGCATCCTCTTTGGTGGAATCTGATCGAGTTTTGGTTAACGGCAAAGCTGCCCGAAAGTCATCGCAAAACGTTGAAGAGAACGACAAGATTTCAGTTCTTGATGCCGTTGACTACGTTTCACGCGCAGGTCACAAGCTAGCCAAGGCGCTTGATGTTTTTACCGAAATCGATTTAGTTGGCAAGACCGCGCTTGATGTTGGCGCTTCAACCGGCGGCTTCACCGATGTGCTGTTGCGCAGGGGAGTCGAGAAGGTTTTTGCAATTGACGTTGGCCACGAACAAATGGTCGAGCAGCTTTTTGAACACCCAAAGGTAATTTGCGTCGAGGGCTTTAATGCTCGCGAACTAAGCCCGGAGACTCTTTCCGAGCGCACCGGAATTCCGCAGTCTCACATCAACATCGATGTTGTGGTTGGCGACCTATCGTTTATTTCTTTGACCTTGGTGTTGGCGCAGATGTTATCGGTTGCCCCACGCGCCGAATTCGTACTTTTGGTCAAGCCGCAGTTTGAGGTGGGCAAGCAGTCACTGAGCGCCCACGGATTGGTCAACGACCACAACCTTCGCGCCGGTGCAATCAAGCAGGTTGCCGACGAGGCAGCCAAGCTGGGTATGGGAATTCGCGGGCTCGAGCGCAGCGAACTGCCTGGTACTCACGGGAATGTTGAGTATGTTTTGTGGATTAGTCCAAATGAGCCGGTAAATCAGTCAAAATGGACAGACAGGATTGAGTCGGTAGCGAAGGAGAGCAAATGAGCCAGACCAGCGCGTCTCGTTTTGTTCTAGTCGTTGCCCACACCGGGCGCACCGATGCCGTCGCGGCGGCTCAGGTTGCCATCGAGCAATTGCACTCTGCCGGAATTACTCCGGTACTAACCGCTGCCGATCTTGAAGATCTGCGCACTCACGTCGCCAACCAGGTTCTTGCTGCAGACGCGTTAGAAAATGTAAAAGTTCTAGACGCCGATTGCAAGATGACCGATCTTGAATTGGTAGTTGTGCTTGGTGGCGACGGAACAATTCTTAAGGCCGCAGAGATCGTTCGCGAACATGCGATTCCGCTGATGGGCATCAACCTTGGTCACGTGGGCTTCCTGGCCGAGTCAGAGCGCGAGGAATTCGCAGAGGCCGTGCATCGCGTCGTTGAACGCGATTACGTAATTAAGGAACGTCTAACCCTTGACGTATCTGTAATCGTTGATGGCAAAGAAGTTTTTCGCACCTGGGCACTGAACGAGGCAACCGTTGAAAAGAGCGCCAGTGAGCGCATGCTTGAGGTTGTTATCGAAGTAGAGGGCCACCCACTTTCAAGCTTTGGTTGCGACGGAATTGTGATGTCCACACCTACCGGTTCAACCGCCTATGCATTCTCTGCCGGTGGTCCGGTGGTTTGGCCATCGGTTGATGCACTGCTTGTTGTACCAATCAGCGCGCACGCACTTTTTGCTCGTCCGCTTGTAATCAAGCCAAACGCTATGGTTGCCGTTGAAGTTCTGCAGCGCAGTTCTGGTGATGGCGTGCTTTGGTGCGATGGCCGCCGCAGCTGGAAGTTACCAACCGGCGCTCGCGTTGAAGTTACCAAATCAGAAACTCCGGTAAAGCTTGCTCGTCTTCGCACCAGCACCTTTACCGATCGCCTTGTAAAGAAGTTCTCGCTTCCAGTTGCCGGCTGGCGTGGACCAGAAGATTCTGCCAACTAGGTTTCGGAACTTATCGTGATTGAAGAAATTTACATCCGCGATCTGGGTGTCATTCAAGAAGCACGCCTTGCCTTTGGTCCGGGTCTCACCGTAATTACTGGTGAGACCGGAGCCGGAAAAACTATGGTGCTTTCCGCACTTGGACTTTTGCTTGGTGAGCGTTCCGACACTTCATCAATTCGTCGCGGCCAGGATCAAGCATTTGTTGAAGGTCGTTGGTTTCTAAAAAACAACACCGATATAGCCGCGCAAATAACCGAACGCCTTGCCGAGGCTGGCGCAGAAATTTCTGGTGGCGAACTGATCATGAATCGTTCGGTATCAAGTGAGGGGCGCGGCCGGGCATCGGTGTCTGGAAAAGCGGCGCCAATTAATTTGCTTAGCGAACTGGGCGAGAAGTTGGTTGTGGTTCACGGCCAGTCAGATCAGATTCGCTTGAAGAGTGCGGCAGCTCAACGCGAGGCGCTGGATCAATTTGCCGGTGTTGCCGGTCAGCTAACCGAATATCAAACTCACTTTCAGGCCTGGAAGTCGGCGACTGCTCAGCTAGTGGATATCCAATCCGCTCTGGATGCGCGTGCCAAAGAGGCAAGCGAACTTCGTGCCGCGGTTTATGAACTTGAAGCGGCTGACCCAAAGCCAGGTGAGGACCAAGAACTCACTGACAAGGCCAACCGCCTGACTCACGTTGAGGAACTTCGCATCGCGGCAAGCTCCGCGCACGAAGCAATCTCTAGCGAATCGTTTGATGGCGCTACCGATGCAATCGGTTTGATTGGCGTTGCTCGCCGTGCCCTTGAACAGGTTGCCGCACACGACCCAGAACTAGAGAAAATTGCCGAGTCACTGAAGCAGCTTGGTTATCAGCTAAACGACGCTTCTGCCGAGATCTCT
>CANGJO010000100.1 GCA_947454285.1 Microbacteriaceae bacterium
GCAACACCAACCGATGATGAGACCGACTGGACAGCCGATAGGACACCACTGGCCGAACCAGACTGACCTGGTTCAACAGTGCTGAGCACGGTGTCGAATATCGGTGCTGCAATCAGACCGGTTCCGATTCCAGAAACAACCAATGCTGGAACCATCTGCCAGATTGAGAAATTGGCCAGCGAAGGAACTGCAAGCCAAAGCAAGCCAACACCAAGCAACTGAACCAGTGCACCAATCTGAAGTGTGTAGCGACCGCCGATTTTGTCGGCCAGGAATGCGCCACTGATGGTTCCACCGATTGCTGAACCAAGGGCGATTGGAATGTTACCTAGGCCAGCATCAGCCGAAGAGAAACGTTCACCGAACTGCAAGAACAAAGTCAAGATCAGATAGACACCGGTGAAGCCGGCGAAGTAAATTCCAAGGCTGGCCAAACCAAAGGTGTACGCACGCTTCTTAAAAATGCTCGCGTCAATTAGAGGTGTGCCACCGCGCTTAAGAGTGTGCTGCTCTGTCTTGGCAAAAACGTAGAAAGTGATTGCCGAACCGATCAACATTAGGTAGGTCCAAAGTGGCCAACCGGCATCTTGACCCTTAATAAGTGGGTAGACCAAAAGACCGCTAGCAAGAACGACGAGTGCAGCACCAAGCAAGTCAATTTTGATGCTCTTGTCAGACGGGCTCTTTGGAAGATATTTTGCGGCTAGCAAAAACGAAATGATTCCGATTGGCAGGTTGACCAAGAAAACTGCACGCCAACCAAGATCAAGAATGTTGACTTGAATGATGAACCCACCAAGCACCGGACCGATGATGCCACCAAGACCAAATGCCGGACCGTAGGCAGCGAAGGCCTTGCCAAAATCCTTTGGATTAAAGGTTTCGCGAATCAAGCCAAAGCCCTGTGGCAAAAGCATTGCGCCAAGGAACCCTTGCACAAGGCGCAACAAAATCAGGATCGCAATATTTGGGGCAAGCGCACAAAGTAGTGATGCCAGGGTGAAACCGGCTAGGCCAAACAAAAACATATTGCGACGACCAAAGCGGTCGCCCAGGCGACCACCAAGAATCAGCCCAGAACCAAGAGCAAGCGCGTAACCGCCAATGACCCACTGCAGGTCAGAGTTTGTGGCACCAAGTTTTTCGGCCAGGGTTGGCCCGGCAACGTTGACGATTGTGGCGTCAAAGAGGTCCATGATCTCGGCAACAAGAACCACGGTAAGGACCAACCAGCGGTACTTGTAACCGGTATCGGTGTTGGTTTGGGTGGTTGTTGACATTGGGTCCTTTATTTGCGCAATCATTCGGAGATGGCGGTGACGGTGGGATTTGAACCCACGGTGGGCTTTCACCCACACAACTTTTCGAGAGTTGCACCTTCGGCCGCTCGGACACGTCACCGTCAAATAGGGTACTACTTATGAGTACATCGGGTTCAATGCGAGCGATTATTGCCGCACTTCTGGCAAACATTGGCATTGCAATCACCAAATTCATTGCCGCAGCATTTTCTGGCTCGGCATCAATGCTGGCCGAAGGAATTCACTCGCTAGCTGATTCGGCAAACCAAATCCTGCTGATTATTGGTGGTAAACGCTCGCGCCGCCAGGCCACCGCCGCCCACCCATTCGGCTACGGACGCTCGCGCTACATCTACGCGTTCATGGTTTCGATCATTCTGTTTTCTATTGGTGGTTTGTTCTCAATCATGGAGGGCATAAACAAGCTTTCCGAGCCGCACGAACTTGAAATGGTTTGGTTGCCGCTGACCGTGCTGGCGGTATCGATTGTGCTGGAGAGCTTTAGTTTGCGAACTGCGCTGCGCGAGGCAAAACACGAGCGCGGCAAAAAGAGTTTGATTGAGTTCATTCGTCACGCCAAGAGTCCAGAGCTACCTGTGGTGATGCTTGAGGACATGGCCGCGCTGGTTGGTTTGGTTTTGGCCTTTGCCGGCGTTGGCTTAACCGTGATTACCCACAACCCAGTGTGGGATGCGATTGGAACACTAAGCATTGGTGTGCTGTTGATTTTGGTTGCCGCAATTTTGGGAGCCGAGACCTCAAGCCTCTTGATTGGTGAGGGCGCTACCGCCGAAGATTCAACTTTGATTCGCAACGCTTTGGAAAAAACTCCGGGTGTGAAATCTGTGATTCACATGAAGACCCTTTACTTGGGTCCAGACGAATTGATGCTGGGTGCAAAGATTGAAATTAGTGCTTTAGATAAAGCAAAAGATATTGTTGAAGTAATCGATGAAGCCGAGAGAATGGTTCGCGCTGCTGTTCCGGCAACCAGAGTTATTTATCTTGAACCCGACGTTCTGCGAAAAAATTCTTAAGCTGCGCTGAAGCCTCTTTTTCTTTGACTCCGGCGATAACTTCAACCGGGTTTCCTAGGCGGCCATCGCGCAAAAGGTCGTAAAGAGAACCGCTAGCGCCAACGCGCTCATCCCAGGCACCAAAAACTACTCGCGGAATTCTTGCAGCAACAATTGCGCCAGCACACATCACGCACGGCTCTAGTGTGACCACCAAGGTGCAGCCGTCTAGCCGCCAATCGGTGAGAAATGAAGTTGCCTCGCGAATCGCAATGATCTCGGCATGGCCGGTTGGATCGTGTGTGATTTCACGGTTGTTGTGCGCACGGCCAATCACCTCACCAGAGGCGGTGACTACCAGTGCACCAACCGGAACGTCGTTGCCCGATTGCGCTGCTTCGGCGAGCGCAAGTTCCATAAGGGCTTCGTAGTTCATACACTTAAGCCTATGCGAGTTCACATTGCCGACCACCCGTTGATCACCCACAAGCTAACCGTGCTGCGAGATCAGGCCACGCCTTCGCCGGTATTCCGTCAGTTGGTTGAAGAGCTGGTGACCCTACTTGCCTACGAGGCAACTCGCGATGTGCGCGTAGACAAGGTGGTTGTGCAGACCCCGGTTGCTCCATATAACGGTGTGAAGTTGGCTCGCCCGCGACCAATCATCATTCCGGTGCTGCGTGCCGGTTTGGGCATGCTTGAGGGCATGGTCAAGTTGTTGCCAACCGCCGAGGTGGGCTTCTTGGGCATCAAGCGCAACGAAGAAACTCTTGAGCCTTACACCTACGCCAATCGCCTGCCAGATGATCTAACCGGTCGCCAGGTGTTCATTATTGACCCGATGCTAGCCACCGGTGGAACACTGATCGACAGCATCGATTACGTTTTTGAGCGCGGTGCTACCGATGTGACCTGCGTGTGCATCCTTGGAGCGCCAGAGGGCTTGGCTGCGGTTGAAGCCCACGTTGCCGGTATAGCTTCTGATAAGCGCAGCGTGAAGGTAGTGCTTGGTGCACTGGACGAGAAGCTGAATGAAAAGGGCTACATCGTGCCGGGCCTTGGCGATGCCGGTGACCGCCTCTATGGCGTAGCCCAGTAAGGCTTTGTAACTAAAGGACTTATTGATTTAGGCGACTAGTAACCTTTACCTATGACTGATTCAACTTCGCCTCTTGAGACTGAAGCGCGCGGATTCGCGCTTTACGTTGGCGTTGATGAAGCCACCGCTGCAGCAGCAGGTATTTCACTTTCTGAACTGGTAACTGCTCTTCGTAAAACCGTTGGCGAACTTGTACCCAACGCGGCGGCCGAGACATATGCCGCGGTTGCACTGGCCCCTAAGGGGATTGGCGGCAAGCCTATCGATGTTGTTCGCACCGCTCTGCGTGACCCACGTGCGCTTGACAAGCTGACTCTGGCAAAAGAGGTGGTTGACCCTACTGAGGGCGCCAAGGGAATCGTTATTGACCCAAGCCGTAAGAAGGTTTTTGCTGACGGCGAGAACGCGGACCTAACCTATAAGGAATTTGAACTTCTGCAGTACCTAATCGAGCACGAGGGATCAACGGTTTCTCGCCGAGAGATTATCGATGTGATTTGGAATGAAGGCGAAGGCGAAATTCCAAACGA
>CANGJO010000101.1 GCA_947454285.1 Microbacteriaceae bacterium
TCACCAAAGTCTCGTTTGAGCTTTTGATTGCGTTGGCCGGAACCACGATCTCTCCCTACCTTTTCTTTTGGCAGGCCGCCGAAGAAGTTGAAGAGCGTCGTCAAAGCCCGGCGGATTTTGAAATTGATGTCGATCACCCATCGGGTGTAAATGAGTCGCACGTTCGTGCAATGCGCGGCGATGTGTTCAGCGGAATGTTGACCGGTGTGTTCATCATGTTCGCGATCATGGCAACCTCGGCAGCAACATTGAACGCGCAGGGGATTACCAACATTCAAACCGCTGAAGAAGCAGCGCAAGCCCTGCGCCCAATCGCCGGCGACTTTGCCGGGCTCTTGTTCTTGCTTGGCATTCTTGGTGTTGGTCTTTTGTCTATTCCGGTACTAGCCGGTTCAACCGCTTACGCAATTGCCGAGACCTTTGGTTGGCGAGAATCTCTTGAGCTTGCTCCGCGCCAGGCCAAGGCGTTCTACGGTGTGATCGTGGTGTCAATGTTGGTTGCGCTGTCACTGAACTTCGTTGGCATTCAGCCAATCAAGTTCTTGCTGGTGGCCGCAGTTTTGAACGGTCTTTCGGCACCCATTCTGATGGTGATTGTTTGGTTCCTGGCCAAAGATAAAAACCTGTTGGGCCGCTGGGCTTCACCAATGTGGTCAAAGATCCTGCTGGCTGTTGCCACGCTGGCCATGGGCTCGTTGCCGGTCTTCTGGCTGTTCGCTAAATAGCAAGTTATCCACAAATTTTCAGTGGGAGGATTTTTAGTCTTCCACGGATGTAATTTTTTGGGATGAATGTTGTTGTGACTCCATCGCTTGCTGATGTGATTCAAGGCGCTGTACGGGAATTGCAGATGTTGGCTCTGATCACGCGCGAAGTTGCCTCGCGTAAAAATTTGAAACTCAGTTTGACGGATCTGATTATTTTTCGTGAGCGAGGGGTTAGGGCAATGCCATATTTCCTGCAGGGCGTCCAGGCGAGAGTCTCCAGCGGAAAACAGCTTGCCGCGGAATTGCAGTTGGAGCTTCATAGCGCCGCTCTTCAGGCGTTCGACGGGGCTATGCAGCTGATGAACGAACACGGCTTTAGCCCAATGTCTCGCCGGCCTCAAGTGCTGGCGGCAATCACACAGAAGGTATGTTTTTCGGTCACGAGATTTGCTACCGAGCTCAACGTTTCACAGGACACCGCAGATCGATGGCTAAATGCCCTCGTTAGTGCCAACATCCTCCGCAAATTACCAATCGGAAACAAGAACTTCTACATCAATACATTTCACTTTGCAGCACTCCAAAGATTGCTTTTCCCATTGGGTGAGGTCAAGTTACCAACCGACAAATTTCAATTGCACCTTCAGCCCCGCACCGATCTGGATCAGGAAATCCCACCCTTCTAAACCAGCAAAGCGCTTCAGGCGAAATGCGGCGATTCATGCAAAATTCAACGCAAAAGTCCGCCGGTTTGAGGCGATTCCTGAATGGTCACCACCACTTGTAACCCTGCCACCTGGTAACACCACTAACCACCGCCATAAATTGCGTATTTACGAAGTTTAAGTGGCAGGGCAAATGCTCCTTTGACACACTTACTTCATGGGTATTTTTGACCGCAAGGTTCTAGTAGTTGAGGATGAGCCACTTATCCGCGGCCTAATTTCAGCAAACCTTGAGGCTGACGGTTTTGTTGTTCGTTCGGCCGGCTCAACCGCAGAGGCCCGTCAGGTGGCTGAAGATTT
This sequence comes from Microbacteriaceae bacterium, assembly GCA_947454285.1. Taxonomy (GTDB): domain Bacteria; phylum Actinomycetota; class Actinomycetes; order Actinomycetales; family Microbacteriaceae; genus Rhodoluna. Next base: position 1,733 of record CANGJO010000101.1, read on the forward strand.
TGACCCCGATATCGCCGTCCTAGACATTGAGCTAGGCGATGGTCCAACCGGCGTTGACCTTGCTTTGATTTTGCGTCGCAAGCACCCAGAAATTGCGCTTGTCTTTTTGACTCACATTCCAGAACCACGTGTTGTTGGTATCGATAACCGATCAATTCCTCGAAACGCCGCGTACTTGGTGAAAGACCGCATGGCCGACCCGGGTGTTTTGCGTCAGGCAATTGAAGCCGCAGTTCGCGATCGTGTTTCAAAAGACTTCCGTGATGACAAGAATGTTCAGCACCAGCTCTCAGAAGTATCACGCAGTCAACTTGCCGTTTTGCAGATGGTTGCTCTTGGACTTTCTAACCAGCAAATTGCTGCAGAGCGCGGCACAACAGTTCGTGCCGTAGAGAACTTGGTGAAGAGAGCATTCGAAGCAGCCGGAATTGATCTTGAAACCAGCAACAACCCACGCGTTACCGCAGCTCGCGAATTTATCAAAGTTGCCGGCATGCCTCACGGCCGCTAAAAAGTTCTTTAATTTCTTGGGGGCGAGACTTGAATCCAATTACTAAGTCTCTTAAGAGTCTTGGCCGTAAACAAATTTGGGGTTGGCCACTTTTTTGGTTCGCTTTACCAATTTACTTTTTGCTCTCTTTTGCCTTCGACGTATTTCTAAATAATTCTTGGCGCATCGAATGGCTGGTAATTGCAGTCGTCACATATCTTGCGGCTGTTACCGTGGCATTCCTACTGAAATCGATATTCGTAGATCGACTCTTTGTACGCCGCGGAACCGCCATCGCTAACTTAGTAATTTTTTCGCTGGTTGGCGCCTTCAAGAATTGTCTTGTTGGCTTACTGTCTCTTTGGTTTGGATTAGTTGTTCAGGTTGACTGGCTCTTTAGGCTCTATGGCGGCGCTAGTTTGGCTTTTGGTGTGCTCTTGGCATTTGTTTATCTTCTAGGTGCACGCGTTGAGCACAACGGCGTTATGGCAGAGCTCGCATCAACTAGAGCAAAACTTGTTGCGCTTCGTGGTCAAGCTCAAAATGTTTTAAGTGCCGAACGCGAGGCTCTGTTGAAGCAAACCCAAGACACAATCCTGCCCAGGCTTGACGAGATTCAGCGCTCGCTTATCGGGGAATCACAGCGGGTGCTGGTGGTCGAAGAATTGCGCGATCTGGTGAAACAACAGGTGCGTCCGCTCTCTGAGTCGCTCAGCAGGGCCGCGGCAAACCTTGGGTCCATTTCTATAGCCCCTACTCAGTTCAAGCGCACCCACCGGTTCCTGCAAGACAAGCAGCAACTAAAACTTCTCATCCGACCAGCGGCGATGTCGTTATTCGTTGTAGCGGGAAACTGGGTGCTCACCTACATAGTTTTGGGCGATCAAGCCGCGGCCTGGTCTATTCCCTACAGCACAGCCGCGTTGGCTGCCATTGCCATCACCAAGGCCCTGGTGCCGGCAACATTGCGGGTTAGGCCATGGCAGGGGATTGCGGTTCTGTTCCTCATTGGCTTCATGGCCTCGAATGCCATTTACTGGCCACTCAAAGAGTTCAGTCACAACTTCCAACAAGACATGCTCCTTTTGCTTGGTGTCACAAACACGATTGCGTGTGTGATTGGTTTCGCATATTCCAAGAGCGTTGATCTTGATCGCATTGAGGCCGTGGCTCAGGTTACTCGTGAGAACAATGCTCTTGAGCGTGAGGCAGCTCTTTTTGAACAGCAAATGTGGATTGCCAGAAGAAATTGGTCCTTTGTCGTGCACGGAACAGTGCAGGCAGCGCTCACAGCGGCCATCACTCGACTGAGTTCCGCCGACCAGCTGGAGCAATATCAGATTGACCTGGTTAAGCAAGATCTTGCGCGAGCGGCCGAAGCTCTTTCAAAGACTCCGGAGACAGAAATTGATTTGCAAGCTGCTTTAGCAAACTTAATTTCCACTTGGAGTGGAATTTGCGAAATCAAATTTGAAATCAGCGAGCGGGCACAGCGCTCTCTGCGCCGTGACGCGAACGCTCGCATGTGTGTCAACGAAATTTGTAAAGAGGCTGTCTCGAATGCAGTTCGCCACGGCGAGGCAAAGAAGATCCTTATTTCAATCGATCGCACGGTTGATGAGGTCTTGATCATTCAAGCAGCTGACGATGGTCGAGGATTCTGGGGAAGCGCATCACCCGGGGTTGGTTCACGCATGTTTGACGA
>CANGJO010000102.1 GCA_947454285.1 Microbacteriaceae bacterium
ATAAGCAAGAAGTTATTGCTGATTTGGTTGCGTGGTTGGACGATCGCCTAAACGCGCACGAACATCTGGACGAAATTTAAACTGCGAAATTAGGCTGGCGGGTTTAGACCCATTTTCTCTGAAGCTTTCACAACATTCGGAAGCTTGCACATAGCAATCGCATCTTCGATTGGGTTGAGCAGCAGGTCCTGAGTATCTGGGTGCTTCTCCATATAGCGCACAGTGTATGAGCAAACTGGCACAACCTTGTGCTTGCCCTCGGCACGAACATCATCAAGCGCAAACTTGGTCAAGATTGCCGCTAGGTTCTTGCCCTGGTGTGCAGGGTTCACAAAAGTGTGAGTGAAGTGGATTTCATTAACCATCTGGCTGTATTCCAGGTGGCCTACCTCTTCGTTTCCGATGAAGATTGCGTATCGGTGTGCATTTGGTTCGTGTACAACGTTAGGTGTTGACTCGCTCATGATGTTAATCTCTTTCTGTGCCGATAAATCAAATCTTCAAAGGGGATAACCTTCCTGTTTTGAAGTCTATTCCGAGTGAATCAGTTCAGCTGATTTACATTGACCCGCCGTTCAACACCGGGCGCACTCAGAGCCGTGGCACTACAACTACAACCCGCACCGATACCGGGAATCGCGTTGGCTTTAAGGGCAAGCGCTACGACGTGGTGCGCGAGACCGTACTTTCTTATGACGATGAGTTTGAGGACTTCTGGTCATTCTTGGAACCGCGACTTGAAGAGGCCTGGCGCATTCTGAACGAGAGCGGCACCCTTTATTTGCACCTGGATTACCGCGAGGCGCACTACGCCAAGGTTCTGCTGGACGCGCTGTTTGGCCGCGAATGCTTCTTGAACGAGATCATTTGGGCCTACGACTATGGCGGCAAGAGCAAGAACAAATGGCCTTCGAAGCACGACACCATTTTGGTTTATGTTAAGGATCCGGCCAAGTATTACTTCAACTCAACTGAGGTTGATCGCGAGCCGTACATGGCACCGGGATTGGTTACTCCAGAAAAAGTTGAAAAGGGCAAGCTACCAACCGATGTTTGGTGGCACACAATCGTTTCGCCAACCGGAAAAGAAAAGACCGGCTACCCAACGCAAAAGCCAAAGGGAATTTTGCGTCGCGTGATTCAGGCTTCTTCAAAACCAGATGATTTGATTTTGGATTTCTTTGCCGGTTCTGGAACAACCGGTGCAGTTGCTGCCGAGTTGGGCCGAAACTTTATTTTGATTGATCAGAATCCTGAATCAATTGAGGTGATCAGCAAGCGTCTTACCGACGACGGCGTGGCCTTTGAGCTGAAACACTAAACACTAAAACAAAAGTCAAAACTATCAAGATGGCGCACACTGCCATTGCCATTCCGTAGTTCAGTGCGCCCGGTCTTGAGATGAGTGCAAACAGAACTGTTGGCAGTGTTGCTTGATCGCCGAATGCAAGAAGTGATGCCGCACCAAATTCACCAATGCCGGCGATGAGTGCAAAACCAATTGCGGTAAGAATTACGTTTCGAATAATGCCCGATTCAATGTGCCACCAGGTTTGACGCGAATTGGCACCGGCAAGCGATGCGGCCTCGCGATGTTCTGCGCCAATAGAAATCAGGGCCGGGTAGATCAATCGAATTACCAGTGGCAGTGCCATCAATGCTTGAACGATTGGCACCACCAACCAACTTGCTCTTAGTGGAAGCGGGCCACCGCCAAAAGTAATTAGGTAACCAAAACCAAGCACCACCGATGAAATCCCAACTGGAATTAGGAACAACAGATCAAGTGTGCGGTTTGTGAATCTTGCACGACGAGTGCGGTGAGTGCGTGAAAGCAAATAAGAAACCAGTGAGCCAATGCCAACCGCAAGCGATGCAGAGATCGCTACGTTGCGCAAAGTGTTTAAGGTTGCTTGCCAAACAGAAATGTTTAGCAAGTCGCGATCGCCCCGACCGGCAAGGTTAATGAAGTTCTGCACGCTGAGCGCGCCATCAAAGGTTAAGGCCTTGGTTATCAGAAGCAACATGGGGGTGAACACAAGCCCAAGGATCACTATTGCGGTGACTGTGACGGCCGGCCAGTCGCGTGAATCGATGCGCGGCTTGCGAGTGCTTTCGTGAACTTGCTCGATGCCGATTGGGTGTTTGGCGATCGCCTCGCTGATGGTGAAGGCGATTACCGTGATGGCGGTCTGCAGCAGGGCAAGGGCTGCAGCCCGGTTGAGGTCTAGAAATTGCAGGGCAGCGGTAGCGATCTGTGTCTCTACCGATTGCACCTGGCCACCGCCCAGAATCAGGATGATTCCGTAGCTGCTGGAACAGAACAAGAAGGTTAGGGCCGCGGCCGAGACGATGGCCGGCTTTAGCTGGGGAAGTGTGATGGCAATCAGGGTGCGCAGGCGGCCGGCACCGGCAAGGGCTGCGGCCTCTTCAGTCTCGTTATCCATTGTTGCCCACACCCCACCAAGGGTGCGCACCACCAAGGAATAGTTGATGAAGACGTGGGCCGCAATGATCAGCGGAATTGCTGGAACTGCTCGAAAGTTTGAAAACGAGATTGCCACAACAATTGTCGGAAGCACCAGCGGCACGGTAATCAGCGCGCGAAGAACTCGCTGACCAAAGAATTGCTTGCGATACAAGATGTAGGCACCCGGCACACCAATCAGCAGTGCAATCCCAGTTGAGACTGCCGCCTGCCAAAGCGTGAACCAAATAGCTTTTAGCGTTGCCGCCTCAAAGTAAATCTCGTACCAATTGGAACTGAGTCCAAGCCCAACGATTTTCAACAGCGGAAGGTAGAACAACACCGATACGAAGAGTATCGGTGTTGCCCACAACCAAACGCGTTTGCTCATTGCTTAGAAAAGCGATCAGGAATTAGTTGGCGCTGAAGATGTCTGACCACTTGCCAAGCCAATCTTTGCGATTAGCAGAAATGTTCAACTGGTCACCAAATGTGTTGCTTGCAGTCGGCGCAAATTCTTGCCAAGCCTTTGGCAGCTTCACGCTGCTCAAGATTGGGTACATGTACATGTTGTCGGCAATTGTGCTCTGGAACGGATCGTTAATTAGAAACAGCGCCAACTTTTTTGCCGCGGCAGGATTTTTGGCGTTCTTCAAAACACCAACGTATTCGGTCTGTCTGAAGCAACCGTCAAGAATGCTTGCGGTTTGCGATTCGCCAGCGAAATCACCAGCGTCGCGAACTTCAAACGCAGGCGATGAAGAATAGCTCAGCACAATTGGATACTTTCCTTTGCCAGAAGATCCACTGAAGTCAGTGAAATAGGCATCTTCCCAACCAGCATCAACCTTCACATCATTTGCCTTTAGCGCACGCCAGTATTGTTGCCAACCACTGTTTCCATATTTTGAAACCGTTGCCGCTAAGAAAGCCAATCCCGGCGATGAAGTTGTTGGATTGGTTAGAACAGTGAGGCCCTTGAAATCAGGCTTAGTCAAGTCGTCGATTGAGGTTGGTGCCTGTTGTTCGTTATTTGCAAACCAGGCTTTGTCGTAATTGAAACAAACGTCACCGTAATCAACTGGTTCTAGAACGCCATCAATCAAATCATTTTCAGTAGCTAACGGACTAAAGGTGTTGTCGATTCCGTAAACCACGTCTCCAATTGGCTCGTCCCGAGTAAGCACAAGCTTGTTGGTCATTGCGCCAACATCGCCGGCCTTGATCTGCTTGATGGTGATGCCGGTTTGCTTTTTGAATTCGGCAATTACCTCTTTGGTGAATACTGCGGAATCGTGTGTGACCACGGTCACTTCGTTGGGAGTTGCGTCGCCACCAAACGCAGAGCAACCGGCAAGTACAACGGTCGCCACAACTGCAGCGGTAATCGGTGTGATTAGTTTTTTGAAATTAAATGCCATGAAAAA
>CANGJO010000103.1 GCA_947454285.1 Microbacteriaceae bacterium
ACACGCGACCATCTTCGAGTACTAATAGAGCTTGGCTCATTTGACTACTTCCCTCTTTGTGTTGCTTCCAATGATTTGCGTCAAAGCTTCAGAAATTACTGCGCGGTCGCTGTTATCAACGATGCGAAGTTGAGTGGCAAGGCTCACGCCGTCCTGCATCCAAGACACCGATACCAAACCGTCGGCCTCTACAACCTTGTCGATGGCGACCTGTGTGAATTCGACTGCCGTCAATTGAGAGCGGTCGATAGCCAAAGGGCGTTCTCCGTTTCGCACAATCAGCAGCCCTTCGCTGAAAACCAGGACCTGCGCAAGCCCTCGTGCCCCTAGACCATAAGCATTTATTCGCTCTAAATGATTCATTTCACGAGTAGTTGCCACGTAGAAGGCCTTTGCTTGTGCAACCACTTCACCAAAAAATTCCAACGCCTCAAGCGGTGCCGAAAATTCATTTGCCTGAGCGGTCGAACGCTTGCGCCAGGCGCGAAGAGCAAGTCCAGCCAAGAGCGCAAAGATGCTCAGGCTAATCATTGCCATAATTTGCTTTGCCATTAGCTTCTACCTTGCTTTGCCAATTTTGAATCACGAACTGTGAAGTATCCGCGGTAGATAGTGTGCACAACCTTGCCGGGCAGTTCTAGACCAACGTATGGTGAATTCACTGACTTAGACGCAGACTCGGCAACTACCTTGCGCTTTACCTTTGGGTCAATCAAAACGATGTTCGCAAAAGATCCTGCGACTAGTTCTTGACCTTGTTGTGAGTCGCCAGCGATTCGAGCAGGATTTTGGGAAAGCACCTGAGCGAATCTATTCCAGCCTGACTTACCGCTGTCAATCAAAACCTCTTGCGCAATCGAAGCTGCTGTTTCAAGACCTAGCATGCCAAACGCAGCTGCATTCCATTCGCAGTCCTTAGCCTCGATTGGGTGTGGAGCGTGATCGGTTGCAATGATGTCAATTGTTCCATCGATCAAAGCCTCGCGAAGGGCAGCAACATCCTCAGCTGTGCGAAGCGGTGGATTCACCTTATAGACCGAGTCATAACTTCGAGCCAGCTCTTCGGTTAGTAATAAATGGTGAGGGGTTACTTCTGCGGTTACCTTTATGCCACGCGCCTTAGCCCAGCGCACGATCTCGACAGAGCCTTTAGTTGATAGGTGACAAATGTGAATTCGCGAGTCAACGTGCTCGGCAAGTAGAACATCGCGAGCAATGATTGATTCTTCGGCAACTGATGGCCATCCGGTTAAACCTAGTTCTGCGCTAACTGCTCCTTCATGCATCTGAGCACCTTCTGTAAGGCGCGGTTCTTGCGCGTGCTGAGCAATTACTCCATCAAAAGCCTTTACGTACTCCAAGGCACGACGCATGATTACTGGATCGTGAACGCACTTCCCATCGTCAGAAAATACTTTTACCTGAGCCTTTGAATTGGCCATTGCACCAAGTTCGGCAAGCTGCTTTCCTTCTAGCCCAACGGTAACCGCGCCGATTGGATAAACGTCTGCGTAGCCAGCTTCTTTACCAAGCGAGGCAACCTGCTCAACAACTCCGGCAGTATCCGCTACCGGCATGGTGTTTGCCATTGCATGAACGGCGGTGAATCCACCAAGTGCAGCCGACTGTGTTCCGGTAAGAACTGTCTCGCTTTGTTCGAAGCCAGGTTCGCGCAAGTGGGTGTGTAGGTCAACGAAACCAGGCAATGCCACTAGTCCGCTGCAATCAATAACTTCGTCTGCGCTTAGCGTCGACCCAACGGAAACAATCTTGTCGTCTTGGACTTGAATGTCTTGAACGCTGCCGTCGGCAAGCTGAACATTCTTAAGAACGAAATTAGTTGGCATTGGTGTTCCTTTCACCTGAAAGAAGTGCGTAAAGAACTGCCATTCGCACTGAGACTCCGTTTGTGACTTGCTCAAGAACTGTTGACTGAGGTGAATCGGCAGATATCGCGTCAATCTCTAGACCTCGGTTCATCGGACCCGGGTGCATCACTATTGCGCTGTTTTTTAGTCGCCCAAGTCTTTGTGCATTGAATCCCCAGATTCGTGAGTACTCACGTTCTGACGGGAAGTATGAAGCGTTCATGCGCTCTGTTTGAATTCGAAGCATCATGACGACGTCAAGATCTTCTGAATCAATTGCGTTATCCAACGAGTAGTGCAATTTGGCGTTCCATCGACTTGGATTCGCAGGTAATAAGGTTGGCGGAGCAACGAAGTGAACCTGAGCACCAAGGGTGTTTAGCAAAATCAAATTTGAACGCGCAACGCGCGAGTGCAAAATGTCGCCAACGATTGCAACCTTTACTCCGTCTAGACCCTTACCTACTGAAGCATCGCCGTGAATGCGCTTGCGCATGGTGAAGGCATCAAGCAACGCTTGGGTTGGGTGTTCGTGAGTTCCATCACCGGCGTTGATGATGCTCCCGTTGATCCAGCCCGAGTGTGCAAGTTTGTAGGCAGCGCCAGAGGCTGAGTGTCTAATCACAACAGCGTCGGCGCCCATTGCCTCAAGTGTTTGTGCGGTGTCCTTCAAGCTTTCACCCTTAGAAACACTTGAACCCTTGGCGGTGAAATTAATCACATCGGCTGACAAACGCTTTTCGGCAAGCTCAAAAGAAATGCGAGTTCTAGTTGAATCCTCAAAGAACAGGTTGACTACGGTCTTTCCTCGAAGCGTAGGCAACTTCTTGATGTCTCGGTGGTTTACCCCCGCCATCTCCTCGGCTATGTCTAAAATCTCGATTGCCGCGTCGCGAGTTAGATCAGCGGCTGAAAGTAGGTTCTTCAAGACTCGATCACCACCGCGTTTTGCGAATCGGTTTCAGAAAGATTGACATTGATTCGCTCTTCGCGCGCGGTTGGCAGGTTCTTACCAACAAAATCCGCACGGATAGGAAGTTCCCGATGGCCACGATCAACCAATACCGCAAGTTTTACTGCACGTGGTCGACCGTATTCCCCAAGAGCATCAAGAGCTGCACGGATTGTGCGACCGCTAAAAAGCACGTCATCAACCAGGACAACAACCTTGTCGTCAATTCCCTGCTTAGGAATTTGGGTTTCGGTAACCGTGCGAGTTGGATTAGAAGCCAAGTCGTCGCGATACATGGTGATGTCTAGGCGGCCAAGAATGTTTGAAATGTCGGCTTCTGGTTCTGCCTTGGCAATCACGGCTGCAATTCGCTCGGCGAGCAAGACGCCGCGGGTTGGAATACCCAGAATGACTAGATTTTTTGTGCCACTCTTCCGCAGAGCACTCTTCTGAACTGCGGTGTTGGCTTCAAGAATTTCATGAGCGATGCGCGTCACAGCACGATCGATATCTTCACTACTCAAGACGGTGCGTGCGGACACGCCCACCTCCTTCTCCGCCTCTCTGGACGGTCTTTAAAGGATGTTTGTAAAACTCTAGCAGTCCACCGGATCTTTTTCACCCGGCAACATCAGTTAGTTAGCGGTTTTTGTTGATGCGATGCGTGAAAGCAGGCCATTAACAAAGGACCCAGAATCATCGGTGGATAGCTCTTTAGCCATCTCAACCGCTTCATTCACAGCCACGGCATCGGGAACGTCTGGATTGTGCAGGATTTCCCAAACGGCAACTCGTAAAATAGCCCGATCAAGGTTCGGCATGCGGTCTAGCGCCCAGCCCTGTGAATAGGTCTCAAGCAGATCGTCAATTTCCTCGTGGTGATCTACCACTCCCTGAACAATGTCGCGAGCGTAGCCAAAGATTGCATCCTGGTTCTGACGATCAGCGGCCATGTCGGCTACGTCATCCAGAAGGCTTAGCGGAGAAATCTTGCGAAGATCGGCTGCA
>CANGJO010000104.1 GCA_947454285.1 Microbacteriaceae bacterium
GTGGACTTCACCAAGTTTTCAAAGAACACCGCCTACACCCAGGCGCTCTCGCTGCAGGAGATAAATTACCTGCTAAATGAGCGCATACTGGGGAATCCACACCTATTAGAAAAGGTTGACTAAAGAATGAGCATGATGGGTGGCCGCGGCCGCGGTCCAATGAGACCAACTAGAGACAAAAACGCACCAAAGGCTAAGTTCAGCCAATTGTGGCCATACCTGGCGGAACACAAGGGGTCTCTAATCGTTGCCGTGGTGCTCTCGCTGATTGGTGCAGCGGTCAGCTTGGCCCAGCCACTAGTCGTTGGTCAGGTCATCACCGCGGTTCAAAAAGGTCAAGGGCTTGGCTACCTGGTCTGGATTCTGATTGCAGTGGTAATCGGCAGCGCAATCGCCAGCGGTGCTCTTTACTACGTTTTGGCCAAGGCCGGTGAAGGCGTGGTCTTTTCTGCACGAGGTCAACTGGCCACTCGCCTTTTGCGACTTCCAATTCCGGAATACGACCTTCGCCGAACCGGTGACCTGGTATCTCGCGTTTCGTCAGACACAACCTTGCTTCGTGCGGTGCTCACCCAGGGGCTCGTTGATGCTGCCGGTGGCGCACTAATTTTCGTTGGTTCTGTGGTTGCAATGGCGATAATTGACCCGGTATTGCTTGGACTGACCTTGCTGATGATTGCAATCGCGGTTGCATCCATCGGATTCTCTGCTCGCCGCATTCGCTCAGCTACTACAAAAGCTCAGGAGCGCGTTGGTGATATGTCGGCCAGTGTTGAGCGTGCTCTTTCTGCGGTGCGCACCATTCGCGCCGCCAGCGCCGAGACCCGCGAAAGTCAGCAGATCCAAAATGATGCTCGCGAAGCATACTTGCAGGGCGTAAAGATTGCCAAGATCAATGCCGGCGTGACACCTATTGGCGGTCTTGCAGCTAACGGTGCATTTATTGTGGTGCTTGGCGTTGGTGGTTACCGCGTTGCCAGCGGTGATACTCCGGTTGCCAGCTTGGTCACATTCATACTTTTGATGTTCCTGATGATTCGTCCGGTTGGTCAGGCCTTTGGCGCATATAGCTCGGTGCAAACCGGACTTGGTGCACTTGCACGCATTCAGGAAGTTCTAGACATTCCGCTTGAAGACACCGATGCCGAACGCAAGGATGCACCGAAGCGCAAAGCGGTTAATGACACCGCGATTGAATTCAAGAAAGTTTCGTTCGGCTATGCCGGTCAGCCAAACCCGGATGGCACTGTTGGCGAATCACGCACCGTGCTTGATAAGGTCTCTTTCAAGATTGAACGTGGATCTCGCGTTGCAATCGTTGGGCCATCGGGTTCTGGTAAGTCAACCACCTTCTCTTTGATCGAGCGTTTCTATGAACCACAAAGTGGAGAGATTTTGCTTGACGGTCAGCCGGTTCAATCAATCACCCGCGGTGCGCTGCGTTCACAAATTGGCTACGTTGAGCAAGATGCGCCAGTGCTTGCCGGCAGCATTCGCGAGAACCTATTGATTGGTGCACCTGATGCCACCGATAAACAGCTGAAAGAAGTTCTGCGCGAGGTGAACCTGACTGATGTTCTAAAGCGCGACAAACGCGGACTGGATGCCGAGGTTGGCGAACAGGGCATCATGCTTTCCGGAGGTGAGCGTCAGCGCTTGGCAATTGCACGCACGCTGCTTGCTGCTCCCCCGATTCTGTTGCTTGATGAATCAACCTCAAGCCTGGATGGGATTAATGAGCAGCTAATGCGCGATGCCATTGACTCTGTGGCCAAGAATCGCACGATGATCGTGATTGCTCACCGTCTTTCAACCGTGATTGACAGCGACCAAATCATCGTGCTCGAAAAGGGCAAGATCCTGGGCGTTGGAACGCACAAGCAGCTGGTCAAAACCGTACCCCTTTATAAGGAGTTGGCCAAGAGCCAAATGCTGGCATAGATTGGGGTTATGAGCCCAATGAAGCCGCTCGCCCAGTATGGCGAACCAACTGACCGCGCTACTGCCCTTGCCCTTGATGCCGCAGACCCCCTGGCGAAATACAAGCAGGCCTTTCAAATCTCTGACCCCGATCTTTGCTACCTAGATGGCAACTCACTTGGTCGCATGCCGTTGGCATCGGTCAAGGCCGTAAACGATTTCTTGACTGGGGAGTGGGGCAAGGAACTGGTTGATGGTTGGGCGCACTGGATTGATGAGGCGCAGGCCGCCGGTAATTTACTTGGCCGCGCAACTCTTGGTGCTGCCGAAGGACAGACGCTGGTGCAAGACACCACATCGGTAAATTTTTACCAACTGTGCAACGCAGCCATCAAGGCACGCCCCGGTCGCAAGACTGTGATTATTGACTCTTCGAATTTTCCAACTGACCGCTACATTCTTGATGGCATCGCCAAAGACCTGGGTCTAAACCTAATTACCCTAAACAACGATGGCATGGGTGGACCTGGTCAGGTTGATGTTGCTGCCGAATGCGAACTAATCACACCTGAAATCCTGGAGCCATTCCTAAACGACGATGTTGCCTTGGTGACACTTCAGGTAATTCACTACCGCTCTGGTTCTAGGCCAGATGTAAAAGCAATCACCGATATCGTGCGCAAGCACGGCGGCCTGGTGGTTTGGGACGCATCACATGCTGGCGGCGCAATTGATTTGCAATTTGATGATTGGGGCGTAGACCTTGCCGTTGGTTGCACCTACAAGTACGGCAACTCGGGTCCCGGCTCACCGGCCTGGCTGTATGTAAACAAATCAATCCAGGCGCAGGTTCTACCAACCATTCAGGGTTGGTTCGCTAATGACAAACAGTTTGAAATGGGGCCATTCTTTGAACCGGCAGATCACATTCGTCGATTCCAGATTGCCAGCCCTTCGATTATTGGTATTCGCGCGATGCAGGCCAGCTACTCAATGATTGAAGAAGCCGGAATGAAGGCAATAAGTCAGAAGGCTGCTCTTGGCACAGAGTTGATTCTTGCGCTTTACGATGCCTGGTTGGCACCACTTGGCTTTACGCTGCTAACCCCCCGGGATCACAACAAGCGTGGTGGCCACATCACCGTTGGACACCCTGATGCCAAGAAAATTGCTGCGGCAATGCGCGCGATGACCAACACCATTCCGGATTACCGCACTCCAGATTCAATTCGCTTGGCAATTGCACCACTACCAACCAGCTACACAGAGGTATACGACGGCCTGCAACGCATGCGCGATTTGGTTTCCAGCAAGAAGTACCTAGAGATTCAAGACAACGGAAGCCGAGTCACCTAAGTATGGGCGAGCAAGACAAAAAAGCCATCACCTACATCAGCTATCTAAAAGTTGATGAGTTGCTTGAGTTGCAGCAACCAGAGTCTGATGGCGAACACGATGAAATGTTGTTCATTGTTATTCACCAGACCTACGAACTTTGGTTCAAGCAAATGCTGCACGAGATAGCAGAGCTTCAAAAGACACTAGAAGCGGGTAAGTCACATCGTTCGCTGGCAATTCTTGGTCGCGTGCGCACCATCATGAAGACCTGCGTTGGTCAGCTAGACATTCTTGAGACCATGACTCCGCTGCAGTTCAACACCTTCCGAGGTCGTCTGCAATCATCGAGCGGTTTCCAGTCAGCGCAATTCCGTGA
>CANGJO010000105.1 GCA_947454285.1 Microbacteriaceae bacterium
AATGCGGTGTTAACCGGTGCAACATCGCCACCGTAAATCAAACGAAGCGAAGCGTCACCAGATGCTGACACAACATCGTATTCACCTGACTGCATAAGCTGAACCATTTCATCAGAGGTAGCACCAACTTTCACGTTTACCTTGCAACCAGTTTCTTTTGTGAAATCTGAAACCCAGTCAACCGCTGGGTCAGTTGAACCATCTTCAACGTAACCGGCCCAAGCAACAATGTTTACCTGACCTTCACCAGCACCAAGCTTCTCCATCATTGGAACACTTGGTACTCCGCTGTCAGTTGCACCTGAAGCACAGCCAGACAACATCAACGCAGCAACTGAAGCAGTTGCTAGCGCTGTATACATACGAGACTTGCGCATGTTATCTCCTTAGTTTTTATCGCATCCGCGCGAATGCGATATCCGAACTTACGCTCGGAATTCTTTTTCTGGTGCCCAAGAAACCACGGCGGTTTCTCCGGGCTTTATTTGCGAGTTGCTATTTGTTGCAACGATTGTTTGACCGTCATCGGTTTTCACAACGTAGCGAGAAATTGCCCCTGCAAAAATAATGTCAAACAGTTTTCCACTGATTGAATTTGAACCGCTCGTCTTTTTTGAACCAACGGTCATGTGTTCTGGTCGAACGCGAATTGATTTTCCATCAAGCTTGATCTGGTTGGTCTGTCCAACGAATTCGGTTACAAACTTGGTTGCCGGCTTTTGGTAAATAACTTCCGGGCTATCCAACTGCTCAATGCGTCCTGCGTTAAATACCGCAATGCGGTCACTCATGGTCATTGCTTCTTCTTGATCGTGAGTAACAAAGATGAATGTGATACCCAGTTCACGCTGCAAGGTCTTGAGCTCAAGTTGCATTTGCTCACGCAGCTTTAGGTCTAGTGCACCAAGTGGCTCATCAAGCAGCAACACCTTTGGGCGGTTCACCAATGCGCGGGCCAGTGCAACGCGTTGACGCTGACCACCGGATAGTTGTGAAGGCTTGCGCTCTTCGAATCCAGCCAGCTGCACTGCGGCGAGCGCCTCAAGTGCGCGGGCTCGGCGCTCGTCTTTGGCTACCTTCTTAACTTTTAGGCCGTATTCGATGTTGGCCAGCACGGTCATGTTTGGGAACAGCGCGTAGTCCTGGAAAACGGTGTTCACATCGCGCTCGTAAGGCGGCAGGTTGGTCACATCGGTGTTATCAATGGTCACGGTTCCGGCGTCTGGGCGCTCGAAGCCCGCAATCATGCGCAAAACGGTGGTTTTTCCTGAACCCGATGGGCCAAGCAGGGTGATGAATTCGCCCGAATAGATGTCTAGGTCAATGGAGTCGGCCGCCTTGGTTGCGCCGAAATGCTTTGTGAGGCCGCGTATAGAAACGACGACCGATTGGCTAGCCAATGCGCTCCTCCTTTGGAGTTATCTCTTGTCAGATTATCACCGACAAAGACCTAACCTTGTAAGTATGCGCATTGCCACCCATAACGTGAACTCCATTCGCACCCGCGTTGACCGTGTGGTTTCTTGGCTAGAACGAACCAACACCGATGTCCTTGCCATGCAAGAGATCAAGTGCAAGCCAGACCAGTTTCCTTATAAACAATTCGAGGACGCCGGGTACCACATCACCATGCACGGCCTAAACCAGTGGAATGGCGTTGCCTTTGCTAGCCGCATTCCGGCCGAGGACATTGAGATTGGCTTTAGCGGTATGCCGCCATTTGGCAAGGAGGGCAAAGAGGCGGTTGAGGAGGCCCGAGCTATCGGTGCCACTTTCAACGGCGTGCGCCTGTGGAGTTTGTATGTGCCGAACGGCCGCGAGATTGGCGACCCGCACTTTCACTACAAGCTGGAGTGGCTTGATCGCCTGGCCAGCAACGTTGCCGAGTGGGTTGAGCACGAACCGGATCAGCCGCTGGCCCTGATGGGCGATTTCAACATTGCGCCGTTGGACACCGATGTTTGGAATATCGACGACTTCGCCGGGTTGACTCACGTGACCCCCGAGGAGCGTCAGGCATTTGAGGCGTTTGAGCAAATTGGTTTGCAAGACGTGGTGCGCGAGCGTGTGCCTGATGGCTATACCTACTGGGATTACCAGCAGCTACGATTCCCACGCAACGAGGGCATGCGCATTGATTTCATTTTGGGTTCCGACGCATTTGCATCACGCGTGAAGTCTGCGGTTATTGATCGTGATGAGCGCAAGGGCGAAGCACCAAGTGACCACGTGCCTGTGGTCGTTGACATTAACTAGCTAGCGCTTCAACCATTCTTTGCGTTCGCGCTCACTCATTTTTTCAATTGCGTAGCGCAACATGGTGCGTGGCATCTTATTTACGTTGGCATCTAAGAATTCGCGCAGCGCGCCAAGGTCCTGCTTACCAAGTTCGCGAAGCATCCAGCCACAGGCCTTGTGCATTAGATCATGTGGGTCATTCAAAAGTTTCTTGCAAAGTCGCAAGGTTTCATCAAGTTCAAACTCACGAATGAAGGCAAAGGTGAACATCACCGCGGCACGGCGCTCCCAGAGTGATTCACTCGCTGCAAGTTGGTTTAGCAGTTTTGAAGTGCCCGGCTTGCCAATTAGGTAATAGCCAAGGTATGGCGCGGTGGAATCAATTAGGTCCCAGTTGTTGATGCGCTGCGCATAAAGATTCTTCATGTAGAAATCAAAGATTTCCTTTTGCGCTTTTACGTCTAGCGATTTCTTGTTCTGCGCCACCTTGAATCGAGAAATCAAAATCACCAGGCCAACGAAACGTTCCTCGTGAATTTTTGAATCGAGTAGCAACTGAATTTCACTCAGTGGAAGATCTTTGTGCGCCTTGGCAACCTCGCGCGAGTCAGGCACGCGCACACCAATGAATTCATCGCCTTCGCCGTACTCACCCGGTCCGGTTTTGAAGAAGCGCAGGTAATCACTCACCCGGTTCAAACGTGCAAAAGCGGCCAGGTCCTTTCGAACACTGGCCGCCGTTGTCATGGAACTAAATTACTTGAGGTCCCCGATTACTACCAATCCATCGCCCTCGGCAGGCTTGAACTTATCGGTCTTCAATGGGTTCAAGGTAACGCCCGATGCAGCATCGTGCTTTGATCCCTTTAGAGTGCGGTAACCAATTACCGATTCACCGTGTGCGCGACCAATCGCAACTAGCTCAGCGAACTCGATCGACTTGCCCAGTGGTGCGTAGTGCTCGATAGGGTTCACGTTGATTGATGCGCCTTCGGCGTCGAACAGGTCGTCGAATACCGGGGCCAGTGCTGGGTTCTCAGATACCTGAGCAATCAGCAACGCAGCTAGGTTGTCGCTGACCACCATGTCGTCGGCAGCTGCCACGCGGGCTAGCTCTGCCTTGCGGCTATCAAGAATCTCGGCAACCAAACGGGTTGGCTCCACGCCATTGCCCTGAGCCTCAAACAGCTGGTTCATCTGCAGCATGGTCAACATGGTCTGCGCGTCTGCCTCAGTCTCACTGATTGCCTCGCGGTAGCCAAGAATGATTACCTCGTTGTACTTCTTTGCAGAAGCGGCGGCAATCAATTCATCAATGTCGCCAGACACCGATGCGTGTGTCACCTTAATATTTGCACCAAACTTCAAGCCCTTTAGTTCAT
>CANGJO010000106.1 GCA_947454285.1 Microbacteriaceae bacterium
ATCCCGATAGGTGGCCTGGAAGTCCACGGTCCTGTTGTTCTGAATCGCATTAATGAAGTCGTTGGTGAACTCTTCGGAAGATACGTAGCGAACCTTGATACGTGGGTAAAGGCTAAGCGCGTAGTGACCAATCGCGTGCAAAAGGTGAGTCTTGCCCAGCCCAGAGTTTCCATAAATAAACAGCGGGTTGTAGGCCTTGGCCGGAGCTTCCGCCACCGCGAATGCGGCGGCGTGGGCGAATCGGTTAGATCCTCCGGTCACGAACGAGTCAAATGTGTACTTTGGGTTCAGCCGGGTATCAAAGGTGTTGGCCGCCGATGGTCCGCCAGTGCGAAGTTCCGCGTAATTAATTGGAGCACCGATAGGCGTGACTGTGGCAATTGGTTCCTCAATTGGGGTAGCCGGGGTGAACGCGGCCTCAATCTCTGGGTTTACCACCACGGCAAAGTTGGTTGGGCCGCCGAATTCAGCGTTTGGGGCAAGGGCATCCTGAATGTAGGTGCGCATGCGCTGCTGGATCATTTCGCGGGTTAGTTCGTTTGGAACTTCAAGATAAAGGGTCTCGCCAAGCACTCCCTTTGGTTCCACCAAACTGATGAAGCCAAGTAGTTGAGGGGTCAGGCGTTCGTCGACGTTAAGCTGGGCGACCAGCTGTTGCCACAAACCGGCAACTACGTCTTCTTCTGACACAGTACTTATCCCCAAACTTATACACAGGCCAGAGAGCCCAGTGAATTCCTACTTTATACGTTGTTATCCACATGGTTTTACCCACTATTTTGAACCTGTGGATAAAACTATCCACAGCCCCCGGATTTCAAGCAACATCTGATTTTGGTGGATATGCGGACCTTAAAGCAAATTAATAGATCACCGAATTTTTGGTCGAAAAATTGCTCAAAATCTTTTTGAAATATCAGGGTTAAAAAGTTGCACCTCTTACAGGGTAACGGCTAGGTTTAACAGGTTGCTCTGCACTTGTTGACGCAGTAGCCCCAAAATTTACGGAGATCAAATGTCTAAGCGTACTTTCCAGCCAAACAACCGCCGTCGTGCCAAGACTCACGGCTTCCGTTTGCGTATGTCTACCCGTGCCGGCCGCGCTATTCTTTCAGCTCGTCGTCGCAAGGGTCGCTCAGAGCTTTCAGCTTAAGTCGGTCACTCGAACCCTCGCAATCAATAACTGGTAAACAGTGTTGGCCCGCGAAAATCGCCTGATCAAGGCCGATGACTTTCGAAGCACAATGCGTGCTGGTCGCAAAGTTGGTTCAGACCACCTAGTCACCTACCTACAGCGGGATGAGACCCAGTCTCATACCCGCTTTGGTTTTGTGGTGGCAAAGACTGTTGGTGGTGCAGTCAAAAGAAACCTGGTCAAGCGCAGAATGCGTGAGATTGCCAGGGAACTCCTCAAAGAATATTCCTCAGGATTCACAGTCGTAGTCAGGGCCCTTCCGGGAGCCGCCGAAATCAACTGGGATCAACTGAGAACAGAACTTATAGCCTCGGTTTCGACTGGGGTGAAGAAGACAGCCGGATAAGTGCAGTTACTTTACATAATCTGGCTAGCACCAAGAAATTTCGTTATTGGATTTTTGAAGCTGTATCGAAAGATCATCTCTCCGCTTTATGGGGATGTCTGCCGGTACTACCCAAGTTGTAGTTCTTACGGCTTGCAACAAATCCAGCAACGCGGTGTGGTTTTTGGATCGGTGTTGACCGCCCTCCGAATTCTTCGCTGCAACCCGTGGTCGCAAGGTGGCGTCGACGAGGTAAAGCCAGGTTCAGGCTTTTTCCGGGTGACCGGCAAAGGCTACGTAGTTCCAAAGAAGGGTAATTAAATGCCAGATCTTTTATGGCCGATCAAATGGGTTATTGAATTCATTCTGGTCACATTCCACAGCCTGTTCACCGTCATTGGCATGGATCCAGCTCAGGGTATTACCTGGGTGCTTTCTATCGTTGGTCTAACCGTTATTGTGCGTGCGGCCCTGATTCCAATCTTTGTGAAGCAGATCAAGAGCCAGCGCAACATGATGCTTGCTCAGCCAGAGATTGCCAAGCTGCAGAAGAAGTACAAGGGCAAGACAGACCGCGAATCTCGCGAGAAGTTTGCCAAAGAGCAGATGGAGCTTTACAAGCGCACCGGTTCAAACCCGCTTAGCTCTTGCTTGCCATTGCTTATCCAGATGCCAATTTTCTCTAGCTTGTTCTTTGTTTTGAACGATGCTCAGCACTCAATCAAGACCGGTCACGCCGGCGTTGGCTTGCTAAACCTAGACCTTGCCCAGCTTTTCGCTAAGGCAGACCTGTTTGGTGCCCCGCTAAAAGACACCTTCCTTTCAAGCAACTTGCTTGAGGTAAAGATCCTGGCCGCTGTAATGATCTTGGTAATGACCGCTTCTCAGTTCATCACCCAGAAGCAGATCATGGCCAAGAACCAGAACCCCGATACTGCCAACAGCCAGTACATGCAGACCCAGAAGATCATGCTGGTTCTGTTCCCAATCATTTTTGCTATCTCAGGTATCTCATTCCCTATCGGTGTGATGTTCTATTGGCTAGCGTCAAACTTCTGGACCATGGGTCAGCAGTTCGTTGTGATTCGCAACATGCCAACCCCGGGTTCACGTGCGCACCACGAGCGTGAGGCTCGCCTGGCTAAGAAGGGCAAACTGCCTAAAAAGACTGAGGCCATTGAGGCCGAAATCGTTGAGGAAACCCCTCGCCAGCGCACCCAACCAACCGGAAAAGCCCGTGCCAAGAAGGGTAAGAAGTAGGAATTATGTCTGAAGAATTGAACGAAACCACTGTTGTAGAGACTGCCGAAGCCACTGAATCAGGCGAATCAAGCGTTAAGGCCCTTGAAGAAGAAGGCGACATTGCTGCCGACTACCTTGAGGAACTGCTAGATATCTTTGACCTTGATGGCGATATCGACATCGATGTTCGTCAGGGACGCGCTTACCTAGAGGTGACCGCAAACGGCGACAGCAACCTGCGCCTGATCTCTGACCCAGAAACCGTGGAGGCTCTTCAGGAGCTAACTCGCCTGGCAGTTCAGGTAAAGACCACTAACTTTAGCCGCCTGATTCTTGATGTTGGCGGTTCACGCCAGGCTCGCGTTGACGAGCTAACCCGCATTGTGAACAAGCTAATTGCCAAGGTAAAGGACACCGGCGAGGCCGTGCCAATGAAGCCAATGTCTTCTTATGAGCGCAAAATCGTTCACGACGTAATCTCAGAGGCTGGCCTAGTGTCAGAGTCTGAGGGCGAAGGTCGCGAGCGTCACATTGTGATCAAGCCGGCTTAATCGCGGGCCGATCGCCAACCGATGTTTCACGTGAAACAATGACCGACCTAGATTTCACCCCAGAGTCCGAGCCAGCTGTTGCTGCTCGGATTTTTGGCGCCGGGATCGAGACCGCACGTAAATACACGGCAGCCTTGGTTCGAGACGGTGAAACCTATGGATTGCTTGGACCTCGCGAGTACCCAAAGATTTGGACCAGGCACGTACTGAATTCAGCCGTTGTTGCCGAACTGGTCTCCCCTGGTCAAACCGTTGGCGATGTTGGCTCTGGTGCCGGACTGCCTGGAATCCCAATGGCAA
>CANGJO010000107.1 GCA_947454285.1 Microbacteriaceae bacterium
GAAGTTTGGACCCGGTCACCCGCACGAGGGAATTCCGGCAAACGCCGAGGCCCAGTGGGTATCGGTTGATGGTGACCTGGTTGAACTTGGTCTGTGGTTTGGCGCGGTTGCTCGTCCAAATGTGAAACGTTCGGCGCTGCTAATTACCGGAAACACCAAGCACGAAATTATTAGCCACTCTGCCGAGCGCCAAGACGCACCGATAGGTGAACTGGGTAGCTATGTTTACGAACCAGACAACGCCGTGGTTCGCTCGCATCTGATCGGCCAACTGGCTGAGCAAATTGAGGCACACCTGTTTGCACCAGAGATTGCGTATTTGACCAGCGATAAAGAAATTTCATCCCCTTGGCTCAAGGGCTACAAACTGCTCGACAACCTGGTGTTCGACCGCAAGAAACTCAAGGCTTATTTGCGCGAACGTAATATCGGTGTTTTGGAAATCAAGAAGCGCGGCAGTGACATTGTTCCGGAGCAGCTTCGCAAAGAGTTGGCGCTTAAAGGCGAAGGCGCCGCCACCCTGATCGTAACCAGAGTGGGCGACGCCCACCGAGTGTTGGTTGCAGAAGCTATTAGGTAACTTCTGCTCCCTTGCTCTAAGTTCTAGTGACTTTTACCAATTAGAGAAACTAGAAATATTTATAACCGTTAGTTCTTGGTCATCATTCCCGGGCCCATGTCATTGGCATCAAAACCATCAAACATGCGGCCGTTCATCCAGCCATTGGCAGGCATGTCGCCGTAGCCGTTCTTTGCTGCCCAGAACATGAATACGGTCCAGAACACTGAACCTAGTAACCACAGACCAATTGACACGTAGCCCAGAACTACACCCGAGAGAGCGAGTGCGCGACCGTTTTGACCGGTGCGCTTAATCTGAGCCAGTGAAATGTGACCTGTGATGATTGCAGCCACAACACCAAAACCTGTGAGTGCGGACGCAAGAGACACTACTGAGAGTGTGTTTAGTTTGGTGAAATCGTATTTGTCCTTTTGAGGGACTTCATCTGTTTTAGCCATGCCCATAGTCGAACACCGATGGCTGGGAGTAGCCTGTGAGACACCTGCGTGGCAGGTGGCAAATCTAGTGAGTTTGAACGGTGGTCACCGGCAGGGTTGAGTCCACCCCAAAGTGCAGGCTCGACGGGGCTCTACCGGCCATGATCAGCTGGGCGCCAAGGGCCGCAATCATCGCGCCGTTATCGGTGCACAGGCTTAGGGCAGGAATGCGAAGTTCAATTCCGTGAGCTTCGCAGCGTTCTTGGGCAAGCTCGCGAAGGCGGGCGTTGGCCACCACTCCTCCACCAAGCAGAAGGCGCGGCACCTTGTGATCCAGGCAGGCGTTAACCGCCTTGGTAACGAGAACGTCGGCAACGGCCTCGCGGAACGAGGCAGCAACGTCAGCGACATTGAATGGCTCATCTTTGGTTTCGGCAACTTCAACCCAACGGGCCACCGCTGTCTTGAGTCCAGAGAAAGAGAAGTCGTAGCGGTGCTTTTCCATGTCCTTTGGCAGCGAAAGTCCACGCGGGAATCTAATTGCCTTTGGGTCTCCGCCAACTGCGGCCTTATCAATTTCTGGTCCACCCGGATACTTCAGGCGCAGCACGCGAGCAACTTTGTCGAATGCTTCGCCGGCTGCGTCATCGATTGTTTCACCAAGCAGTTCAACATCGTTTATTAGATCGCGAACAAGAAGCAAAGAGGTGTGGCCACCACTAACCAGCAGTGCAACGGTTGGTGTCTCTAGTTCACCGCGCTCAAGAATGTCTACGCCAACGTGACCAACCAAGTGGTTCACTGCATAAATCGGTTTTTCGATTGCAACGCTGAGTGCCTTGGCGGCGCCAATGCCAACCATAAGTGCACCACCAAGACCCGGACCATTGGTTACCGCAATTGCATCAATATCTTTTAGCGACAGGTTCGCCTTAGCCAGTGCCTGATGAAGAGTTGGCTTCAGCGCTTCAAGGTGTGCACGTGCTGCAATCTCTGGAACCACACCACCAAAACGAGCGTGCTCATCCATTGACGAAGAAATGATGTTCGCAAGCAAAGTGTTGCCACGCACGATACCAATGCCGGTTTCGTCACAAGAAGTTTCAATACCAAGCACGATAGGTTCGCGGCCTATCGAAGTTTTGGAAAACTGCAGTCGCATTACCCAGGCATCAACGTCGTCCGGTTGGTAGTAACGCTTGCGAGTATCGATGTGTTCGAAGCCAAGATTCAGGTAAAGATTTTGGGCGGCCGGGTTGTCTGCGCGAACCTCAAGAAAAAGTTCGGCGGCGTGCAGGCGTCGGGCCTCTTTAAGTAGGTCCAGCATGAGCGCCTTGCCAATACCCTTTCCGCGCGCTGCCTCGCTAACCGCGATGGTCTGAATGTCTGCCTGGTCGTTGCCCGGAATCTTGCTTAGGCCGGCAAAGCCAACCAGCTGGCCTTCTTCAGTCGTGCCTTCGAAGGCGGCTAGGTAATAGGTGTGGTGAGCCACAACCTCAAAGTGCATGGTGTCGGCATCCCATGCATCGTTGCCAAAGCAAGAGTTCTCAAGCAGCATGATCGCATCAAGGTCTTGCTCTGTTGCTTCGCGAATTTTGTAATTCACAGTGGTCATCCGGAAACTCGCTTTCCGAATTCGCGCAAGTCTTTTGGTGCAACCGCGTCTGCCTCGCGAAGGTATAGAGCCGTCACGTTTTGAGATGCGCTACCATCAAGCAACTGTGCTTCGAACACCTTGCCTAGATCGGCGGCGTTGATCTTGATATCGGTGCGGTCAAACTTTTTGTCGGCAAGTAATTCTTCTAGAGCAGCAGGCTTGGCCACGCCCGGCCCCTCAATCATGATTGGTGCGCCCGATTTTGAAAGCCCGGAATACAGCGCCCAATAAACCTCGCTGCGTCTCGCATCGGCAGTTACTAGCAGCGGAAGATCAGCAGCGCCGTTTGCTCCGGCAGCCTCGCGAGCGTCAAACGCTGCGCGGGCAATGGCATCAAGACTGGTGACACCCCAGAGCTTTGCGCCCACGCCCTCGGCATACATAACCGCCGCTGCAATTCCAATGCGCAGACCGGTGAAAGGCGCAGGGCCGCGACCAACCACAACATTTGTGATTCGGCCAGGCGCAATGTCAGCAGCTGCAACGGCCTGTGCGATTGCATCACCGATGCGTTCGGCGTGCTTCATGTTTTCGTCAAAGTGAATCTCGCTGCGGATTTCGCCACCCTGCAAAACAGCAACGGTGGTTCCGGCAGAGGTATCAATGCAAAGTGTGTAGTTAGGCATTTGAATTGTGCTCGCTAACTATGACTTCGCGAACTTCAGAGTCACCGGTGTGATCGCGCTCAATTTCAATTTCTAACCAGCGGTCGGTGATGCCATCGGTAAAGCCTTTGCCCCACTCAACAATCGTGATTGAGTTTTCAAAGTCGATGTCCAAGTCATCTAGCTCGGCGGCACTGCCCAGGCGATATGCATCAACATGAACCAAAACTGTTTCGCCAAGTTCTGGTCGTTTGCCAACAAGCTTGTGGGTGCGGGCAATCACAAAGGTTGGGCTTGATACGTTTCC
>CANGJO010000108.1 GCA_947454285.1 Microbacteriaceae bacterium
CTCGCGATTGGCGCCGGTTGAAGTGAATCATCGCCAGCTGCGTTATAGACAACCGATACCGACCTCTTGGTTAGGTTGTGCTTATTTATAAGTGACTGCGTGGTCTTCGAAACGGTAGCAACCGCGTCCGAGCGATTTAGCAACAGGCGCTGTGGCAGGTAGCTCAAGTGGTACAAACGCCAAAGTAATTTAATCGGCCAGGCAAAGCCTGGCGGCGGTGCCGGGTGGCGATAGTAAATCAAGTCATGCACCGTGAGAATTAGTTTGAACCTGCGGCCAAATGAGCCAATGGTCTGCATGGGTGAGAACACTACCTTTGCGCCAAGCTTGTTGAGTTGCAGTGCCACCAGTGGTTCAAGCGGTGAAGTTGGTGAAGTCACCCTGACGAATTCAATTTCCGATGGAAGTTTGTCTAATTGTCTTGGGTCACTGATTACCGCGGTGACTTTGGTTAATTTGTTCAGTGCGGCGAATAACCCAGCCGAAAACCTACTTATTCCATCGTGGTGATCGACTCGAATGTATCGGCAATCAAAAAAAAGCCCGTGCACGATTACTTGCCTGATTCCTGCTGTGCCACGAACTGACGGATGTCCTCGGCCACGTCACTCGGAATCTCATAGTGAGTGAGGTGCCCCACGCCCATGTGTTGGCTAATTGCATGCGGAACAGTAATCTTTTGCGACATTGCGAATTGTTGTTTTGGTGATGTGATGTCATCGCGACTGCCGATGATTAAAAGAGTTGGAACCTTGAAGTCGGCCGCGTAGTCAGAAACATTGTGTGAAATCGAGGCGTTGTAACCTTCGATAGCCACGCGTCGGTTGGCGAAATCATTGAAGTTTGCATCGTGCTGAGCGTGTACCCATTTACGAAGTTCTCGCTTCCAACTTTTGGTCATAATGATGCTCATGCCGCGAACCATTGGCCATGACTTAAGTAGCCACTCCCCTTGCTTAAGTGGAAGCGAGCCAGAGAGCTTGAAAAAACCCTGTGCAATTTTGGTGACCAGAGCGTTCGGGCCTTTTAGC
Organism: Microbacteriaceae bacterium; assembly: GCA_947454285.1. Taxonomy (GTDB): domain Bacteria; phylum Actinomycetota; class Actinomycetes; order Actinomycetales; family Microbacteriaceae; genus Rhodoluna. The sequence goes on from CANGJO010000108.1 coordinate 1,032, forward strand.
GCCGGCGCCGAAACCGGGTTCTCAAGAATCAGCAATTCAATGGCGTCAGACTTGCTGGCGAATGCAGAACAGACGATGCTGCCGAAGCTGTGCCCCAAAAGTATCGGTTTCTGTTTTGGGGTTAGCTTTTTGATGCATTCGGCAAGCCAGTCTGAATAGGCACCAATGCTGTGCTCTCCGGTAAAAGGCGTTGACTCACCAAAACCAGGCAGGTCGGGAATTATCACGTGAAAGTCTTCTAGCGCTCCGGCGATTGCCTCAAGCCCGTGGTGGTTTCCACGATAGCCGTGAATGAAAATGATTACCTTGGCATTTGGGTTACTGCTGGCGTATGACCAGTATCGGGTGACCGTGTCAAGAACTTGAATGCTGTGCGGCTTCGAACGCGCCAAGGCCTTTGATGCAAGTTCTGCAGATTCAAGAATCATTTTTAGACCGAGAAGTACTTTGCTTCAGGGTGGTGCAAAACCATCGCATCGGTTGATTGTTCAGGGTGCAGCTGAAGTTCTTCAGACAGGGTCACACCAATAAGTTCCGGCTTCAAAAGTTCAACCAGCTTTACGCGATCTTCAAGTTCCGGGCAGGCTGGGTATCCGAAAGAGTAACGTGCTCCGCGGTAATCAAGTTTGAAAAGACCTTCGACTTCTTTTGGATCCTCGGCAGAGAAACCAAGATCTTCGCGAATGCGTGAGTGCCAGAATTCGGCAAGTGCCTCAGTTAGCTGAACCGATAGTCCGTGCAACTCTAGATACTCGCGATATTCGTTCGCCGCGTAAAGTTCGTTCGCTGCCTCTGAAACTCGATTACCCATGGTGACTAACTGGAATGGAACCACGTCAACCTTGCCCGACTCTTTCGATGCAACGAAGTCGCTTAAACAAAGGTGACGATCGCGAGCCTGACGTGGGAACTTGAAACGCATGCGTTCGGTTCCAGGTACACCACCAGAGCCACCATCGGTTGCGCTCTCGGCACCGTGATGAAGAATCACTAGGTCATCGCCATCAGATACCGCTGGGAAATATCCGTAAACCACGGCTGCTTCAAGTAGGCCGTCGGTTTGCACCTTGTCTAGCCAGGCGCGAAGTCTTGGGCGACCCTCGGTCTCAACTAACTCTTCGTAGCTGGCTCCATCTTCGGCACGTGATGGCTTTAGTCCCCACTGCCCCATGAAGGTTGCGCGTTCATCAAGGAACGATGCGTAATCGCGCAGTGGAATACCTTTAACTACTCGCATTCCCCAGAATGGAGGGTTAGGAATTTCATTATCGCTTGCCACGTCAGAGCGATCAGGAATCAGATCGGGTTCGGTTCGAACCAACAAATTCTTTTGTGGAACCAGACGCTTCTTCAACTCCGGCAGTTTCACCGATGTGTCGCCGCGCTTGATCTTGACCAGCGCATCCATAAGCTTCAGGCCTTCGAAGGCATCCTTGGCGTAGCGAACTTCACCATCAAACATTTCGGCAAGATCCTGCTCAACAAAACTGCGAGTAAGAGCGGCGCCACCAAGAATGACCGGCCACTTTTCGGCTACGCCGCGCTGGTTCATTTCTTCTAGGTTCTCGCGCATGATCTGGGTGGACTTAACCAACAAACCACTCATACCGATAACGTCTACGTCGTTTTCTTCGGCAGCCTTCAAGATCTCGTTGATTGGCTGCTTGATGCCAATGTTCACAGTTTCGAAACCGTTGTTGCTAAGAATGATGTCAACTAGGTTCTTGCCAATGTCGTGAACATCACCACGCACGGTTGCTAAAAGAATTCGGCCCTTACCGCTGTCATCGGTCTTCTCGATGAACGGTTCAAGGTGCGCAACTGCAGTCTTCATTACCTCTGCTGATTGCAGGACGAATGGAAGCTGCATTTCTCCCTTGCCGAACAACTCTCCAACCACCTGCATGCCCTTGAGCAAGAAGTCGTTGATGATTGCCAGCGCTTTGTAGCCGACTGCCATTGCTTCGTCTAGGTCTTGCTCTAGACCCTTCTTCTCTCCATCAATGATTCGGCGTTCCAAACGCTGTTCGATTGGCATCAGTGCTAATTCGTCGGCGCGTGACTGACGTGAAGCAGCAGAATCAACTCCACTAAACACGTCTAGGAACTTGGTTAGTGGATCAAAAGTGATGTTGCCATCGGTGTCGTAGGTACGGCGGTCGTAAATCAAATCCAGTGCGGCTTCAAGTTGCTGCGCAGGAATTTGGTTCAACGGCATGATGCGGGCCGCGTGCACGATTGCCGAGGTTAGGCCAACCTGCACGCATTCGTGCAAGAAGACAGAGTTCAATACGTGACGTGCAGCTGGGCTGAGGCCGAATGAAATGTTTGAGATACCAAGTGTGGTTTGTACGCCTGGGAAAGACTCGTTGAGTCGGCGAATTGCCTCGATAGTTTCAATGCCATCGCGACGTGTTTCGTCTTGACCGGTGGCAATCGGAAAAGTCAGAGTGTCAACGGTGATGTCAACCAAGCGCATTCCC
>CANGJO010000109.1 GCA_947454285.1 Microbacteriaceae bacterium
AGGAAATGTTCGAAGCCAATGATTCCGATCATCTTGAGGCCATGGGAAAAATGATGGCCCTGATGAATGAAGGCAAGATGGACGAGTGGATGGCGGCACGCAGAGTAGAGTTCGATCTGCTCAAATGACCCTTAGAGACAAAAAGACCGCCACAAGGGCGGTCGTTTTGTCTGCGGAGAATATGGGATTCGAACCCATGAGGGCTTGCACCCAACCAACTTTCCAAGCTGGCGCCATAGGCCACTAGGCGAATTCTCCTGGAATGCGGGCACATGCCCGCAACAACTCTACGAGTTTACTTGGCTGTCGAAGGTTTGGTTATCTTGCTTAGAGATGCAGCAATCAACATGATTGCCAAAGGAATCGCAAAGGCCACGTAAATTCCAGCAGCCTGGCCCAAAGCACCCAATGCAGGACCAACTGAAATGCTGCCGATGTACACAACGGTGATGATCAAGTTAACGCGCGGTGCGGCAAGTTTTGCATCATCGCTCATGGCCGAAACCACCATCGGGAATCCAAGCGCCATGCCAAGGCCCCAAAGAACTAGACCAACGTAAGGAAGACCGGTGGTAATAAAAATGAACATGCCAACGGCGGTGGTGAGCGTTGAAATAAGGACGGTTGGAAAGCGGCCGATAAAATCTACAACGTAGCCGCCGAATAGTCGGGCAAAAGTTATCACAATCCAAAAAACACCAAAAGCTGATGCTGCCTCGGCCCCGGTGAAACCATTCTTAGTTAGAGCAATAGGCACCCAAGTGCCGGCAGACATCTCTGCGATGATGAACGAAATTCCAACCACCGCTAAAAGTAAGCTGCGTCGCTCGCCCCAAACTTTTATTGAAAGTTTGCGATTCTGAGCCTTAGCCTCAGTGGAAATTTCAGGTTCAACGTGCTTTGGAAAAGTGAATCCTGCCAACACCGATACAACTCCCACAAAAATTGCCACGCCAATGAATGAAGTGCTTAGCGAAATTTTCTGATCGATCAGGTAGCTGGCGGCAGAAGCACCCAACAGCATGCCAACTCCAAACAAGCCGTGGATGGCCGGGAAGAGTGCGCGCTTTGATGCGGCATTTACACCGGAAGCTTCAAGGTTGCCAACGTAGTCACTGATTGCCATCGGAAGACCCATGACGAAAAGACAAACCGAAGCCAAAAAGAAATTTCCGTTTTCAATCGCTGGCCCAAGCACAATGAAGCCAACGGACACCAAAACAAAAGTTGCGGCATTGATGAACTTGGAACCGTATCGGTGTACCAAAGCGTTGGCAAATAATATTCCGGCAAGGCCACCGGCCGGGTAAAGCATTGACAGCAGGCCCATTTGCGCGGTGTTAATTCCAAGGGCATCTTGAACCTCAGGCCCGCGACTTACCCAGGTAGAAAAGAGGAACGCGCGGGTGAAGAAAATGGCCGAGGTTCCGGCGAACCAGAGGCCAATGCGAGGTTTTGCAGTCATTTCACAAGGCTAACAACACAAAATAGGCCGAGATTCCAACGGCTAAACTGGGCAGTGGCTCCTCGCGTGGCGCTACCTCGGCTAACTCCCCCAGGATCGAAAGATAGCAAGGGTAACTGGGCTCTGGCGGGTGCGCGGGGAGTCTTTTATTTGCTTTGACGGTCAGTTGCGAAAGGTAGGCTCTACACGTGGTTACCGCTCTGTATCGTCGCTATCGCCCTGAAACCTTTGCCGAATTAATTGGCCAGGCTCAGGTGACCGCGCCTTTGATGACCGCCCTGCGCACCGATCGCGTGAACCACGCTTACCTATTCTCTGGACCTCGCGGTTGCGGAAAAACTACCTCGGCCCGCATTCTTGCACGTTGCCTAAACTGCGCAGAAGGACCAACCGATACTCCTTGCGGCGTTTGCCCAAGTTGCGTGGAACTTTCACGCGATGGTTCTGGCTCACTTGACGTTGTAGAAATTGACGCGGCCTCACACAACGGTGTTGACGATGCTCGCGATCTTCGCGAACGTGCGATTTTTGCTCCGGCCCGCGACCGCTACAAGATCTTCATCCTCGACGAGGCCCACATGGTTACCCCGCAGGGTTTCAACGCGCTGCTAAAGATTGTTGAAGAGCCACCTGCCCACGTGAAATTTATTTTTGCGACCACTGAACCCGATAAAGTCATCGGCACAATTCGTTCCCGTACTCACCACTACCCATTCCGATTGGTGCCACCGGCACAAATGCTTGAGTATCTTGAGCAGCTTTGCGTTAGTGAAAAAGTTGATGTTGCACCCGGCGTGCTTTCCTTGGTCGTTCGCTCTGGTGGTGGTTCTGTTCGTGATTCGCTTTCACTGCTTGATCAGCTGATTGCTGGTAGCGAAGGCGGCAAGGTTGAATACGACCGCGCAGCTGCACTGCTTGGTTTTACTCACGCTGCATTACTTGATGAAGTGGTTGATGCGTTTGGCGCAAAGAACTCGGCGCAAGTTTTTGCCAGCGTTGACAAGGTAATTCAGACCGGTCAGGATCCACGACGTTTTGTTGAAGACCTGCTTGAGCACCTACGCGATTTGATTGTGATTCTTTCGGTTGGCGAAGAAGCAAAGAATGTGCTGCGCGGAATTCCCGCCGACGAACTAGAAAAGATGAAGACCCAGGCCCTTGGTTTTGGTTTGGCTGAATTAACTCACGCCGCCGAGACAGTGAACACCGCGTTGACAGAGATGTCTGGTGCCACCTCGCCAAAGCTGCACCTTGAGTTGATGTGTGCCAAGGTTTTGGTTCCATCGAGCGATCAGACTGAGGTTGGTTCGCTTGCTCGCATCGAGCGACTTGAGCGCCGTATCGGAGTTGCAGGATCAGCAGAAAACTCAGCGCCTGTTGCCGCGCCAGTTCAGGTCAGCGCCTCAGCTGCAAGTGCGCCGGCAAATAGCGCACCGGCCGCAGCGGCCAAGGCTGCACCAACTTCCGACAAGACCGCCGATGTTTCAGCACCAGCTGGAATCGGGGGAGTCAGCCTGACTCAGTTCAAGGATTCTTGGCCAAACATCTTGACCATCGTTAATAAGAAGTCAAAGGCTGCCTGGATGGTTGCTTTTGCCCTCAGCGTGGTTGATTTCACCGGTGATGTTTTGACTCTGAAGTTCCTAAGCCAAAAGGACCTTGACTCGTTTAAGAACGCCAGCGGAGCATCAGAAGTTTTGCGCGGCGCAATCATGGATGTGCTTGGCGTGCATGTTAAGTTCAAGGCCCAAATTGATGCCAAGGCAGAGGAAGTTCCCGCTGCACCAGTTGTTACAAAGGCAGAGGAAGCTCCCGCTGCACCAGTTGTTGTAGAACCAGAACCTGAAGCACCGGTTGCCGAAACCAAATCCCGTAACTCTGGCATGGCCGACGAATCTGCTCGCTATGGCGAATCACTGCTTCGCGAAATGCTTGGTGCCGAACCAATGCAAGACAAGAACGGTAAGTAA
>CANGJO010000110.1 GCA_947454285.1 Microbacteriaceae bacterium
GGGCAAGGAACTTCACGCAAGAAGTCGGACCACTTTGCACGCGCGTAGTCGTTCTCAGATTCAAGGTACTTGCGTTCGATGTAATTGAGTACACCCTCAAAGCCGGTGGTGTACTTCATTTCGCGACCGTATCGGTTCTTCCACTTCACCTGCACATCAAAGTTGTTTCCGTAAAGCACTGCCTCTTGAACCTCGGCGGAAAGTTTGTTCCAGGGTTTATCTAGTGAGAACTTCAGATCTGCGGCAAGACCCTCGAGCATGCGCGAGAAATAGTGGAACAGACCCTTGCCCTGGGTCGACCAAGGCAAGATCACGCCACCATTAATGGTTTCGTCCGGATCACCAATAACTAGTTCGGCGTCAACTGCTTGCTTCACTCCCAAACCTGAACAAGTTGGGCAGGCTCCGAATGGTGCGTTGAATGAGAAGGTTCGTGGTTCGATTTCGGTGAGGCTAAGCGGGTGCTCGTTTGGGCAAGACATTTTCTCGCTAAAAACTCGAGTTTTTCCTGGGCCCTCTTTGGCATCCACCAGGTCAATGACTATTCGTCCCCCGGCAAGCTTTAGTGCAGTCTCAACCGAATCGGTTAGACGTCCAATAATGTCTGGCTTGTTTACCAAACGGTCAACCACAACAGAGATATCGTGCTTGAAAGTCTTTTTGAGTGGCTTGGCTTCGGCAAGCTGAATCAATTCGCCGTCCACCACCGCGCGAGCAAAACCTTGTGAGTTTAGATCGCGGAAAAGCTCCTCGAAGGCGCCCTTCTTTTGGTCGACTACCTGAGCTAGGACTAAAAACTTTGTTCCCTCAGGGAATTCAAGAATTTGATCCACAATTTGCTGTGGAGTTTGCTTGACGATCTTCTCGCCACATTCGGCACAGTAAGGCACCCCAATGCGTGCCCAAAGCAGTCGCAGGTAGTCGTGAATCTCTGTGATCGTTCCCACGGTTGAGCGTGGGTTTCGGTTGGTTGACTTTTGGTCAATGGAAACCGCGGGGCTTAGCCCCTCAATGAAGTCAACATCAGGTCGATCGACTTGACCAAGAAATTGGCGTGCATATGCCGATAGCGATTCAACGTAGCGGCGCTGACCCTCGGCGAAAATTGTGTCGAATGCTAGCGACGACTTACCTGAGCCACTCAAACCGGTGAAGACGACCATTGAATTTCTGGGAATCTCTAGGTTGAGATTCTTTAGATTGTGGACGCGAGCGCCCTTAACAATAAGCTTGTCGTCGCTGTGGTTTAGAGGTTTAGGCACGCTAAAAGTCTAAGCGTGGCCGGCCTTCTCCATTTGCCGCAGTTCATGCTTCAATTCAGAGATTTCGTCGCGTAAACGCCCGGCTAACTCGAATTTTAGCTCTTCGGCGGCTGCCTTCATCTGTTGATCCAGGTCCACAACGATGGCAAGAATTTCGTTGTAGGCCATGCCAGCGATGCCCTTGCGTGCCCTCATAGGAATCACCGATTTGCCATCGCGCAACTTCTTGTTCTTGGCCGCCTTTTCCAGAAGTTCCGCGGTGTCTTCTTCCTCGCGCAGAATCTGATCGGTGATGTCGGCAATTTTCTTTCGCAGCGGCTGTGGGTCTACCCCGCGTTCCTTGTTGTAGGCAATCTGCTTGTTGCGGCGTCGCGTTGTTTCATCAATTGCGCGCTTCATGGAATCGGTTAAGTTGTCGGCGTACATGTGCACTTGACCGTTGATGTTACGAGCGGCACGACCAATTGTCTGAATGAGTGACGTGGTTGAACGCAAGAAGCCCTCTTTATCGGCATCCAAGATTGCAACCAGCGATACCTCAGGTAGGTCTAGACCTTCGCGCAGCAAGTTGATTCCAACCAGCACATCAAAAATTCCACTACGCAATTCTCGTAAGAGTTCAACTCGTCGAAGCGTGTCAACGTCAGAGTGCAGGTAGCGCACACGAACGCCGGCTTCGGTAAGGAATTCGGTTAGCTCCTCGGCCATCTTCTTGGTTAGCGTAGTCACCAAGACACGCTCATCTTTGGCAGCCCGCACTCTAATTTCTTCAAGCAGGTCATCGATCTGTCCAGCGCTTGGCTTGATAATGATTTCTGGATCCACCAGTCCGGTAGGTCGAATGATCTGCTCAACGATGCCTGCGCCAAGACCCATCTCGTATTTACCGGGGGTTGCCGAAAGATAAACGGTTTGACCAACGCGTTCTTTGAATTCGTCCCACTTGAGTGGACGGTTATCAAGAGCGGACGGCAAACGGAAGCCGTGTTCCACCAGTGTGCGTTTTCTGCTGGAGTCGCCCTCGTACATGGCGCCGATCTGTGGCACCGTTGCGTGCGATTCATCGATAACGGTTAGGAAATCTTCCGGGAAGTAATCCAGCAAGCAACTTGGTGCTGAACCGGGCTCACGGCCATCGATGTGACGTGAATAGTTCTCGATACCTGAGCAGAAACCAATTTCGCGAATCATCTCGAGATCAAAGGTGGTGCGCATCTTCAGGCGTTGCGCTTCAAGCAGCTTTCCCTGCTGCTCTAGCTCCTTTACTCGCCAGACGAGCTCCTCTTCGATGCCCTCAATTGCCTTCCCCATGCGTTCTGGTCCGGCCATGTAAAGCGAGGCAGGAAAAATTGAAACAGCATTTATGGTCTGCGCAATTTCGCCGGTCAGCGGGAAGAGAGTATGAAGGGCCTCGATCTCGTCACCAAAGAATTCAATTCGAATTGCCATCTCCTCATTCACCGGAATGATCTCAATGGTGTCGCCTTTGACTCTAAAGTTTCCACGAATGAATTCGTAATCGTTTCGGCTGTATTGCATGGCAACAAGTTGGCGAATCAAATCATCTCGATCGATGTTTTGGCCAACTTGAAGCGCAACGCGACTGTTCAGGTACTCTTCTGGCGCGCCCAGTCCATAGATGCAAGAAACCGTACTGACAACAACCACATCGCGGCGACTTAGCAAACTGGTGGTGGCCGAGTACCTCAAACGTTCGACTTCCTCATTTATGGAAGAGTCCTTCTCGATGAAAGTATCGGTTTGCGCCACGTAAGCTTCTGGCTGGTAATAGTCGTAGTAGCTAACGAAGTATTCAACTGCGTTATTCGGAAGCAGTTCACGGAATTCGTTCACCAGCTGAGCGGCAAGTGTTTTGTTGTGCGCCAGAACTAAAGTTGGTCGTTGTACTGCTTCAATAAGCCAGGCGGTGGTCGCCGATTTACCGGTACCGGTGGCGCCTAGTAGCACCACATCGGTTTCGCCAGCATTAATTCGCTGAGCCAAGTCGGCAATTGCAGTTGGTTGGTCACCCGATGGTTTGAACTCGGAAATTACCTGGAAGGGCGCGAAAGACCTAGTTGCTTCCACTGAA
>CANGJO010000111.1 GCA_947454285.1 Microbacteriaceae bacterium
GTGCATCGCCGTGAATTAGACCTGCATCAAGCAGCGCCTTCATCACAACTGGAACACCACCAACGCGGTCAACGTCAGTCATTACGTATTGACCAAAGGGCTTTAGGTCGCCAAGGTGCGGAACCTTGTCGGCGATGCGGTTGAAGTCATCAAGAGTGAGATCAACTTCTGCTTCGCGTGCGATTGCAAGTAGGTGAAGCACGGCATTGGTTGAACCACCAAACGCCATGGTCACTGCGATTGCGTTTTCAAAAGCCTTCTTAGTAAGAATGTCGCGTGCGGTGATTCCAAGACGCAACAAATTCACAACGGCTTCACCTGATCGGTGTGCCCAAACATCACGACGACGGTCCGCAGCCGGTGGGGCCGCTGAACCTGGAAGGCTCATGCCAAGTGCTTCTGCAGCTGATGCCATTGTGTTTGCGGTGTACATACCGCCACAGGCACCCTCGCCCGGGCAAATTGCACGCTCGATGCGGCCAAGATCTTCTTCAGACATCTTTCCGGCCTTGCAAGCACCAACCGCTTCGAAGGCGTCGATGATCGTCACTTGCTTTTCTTCACCAGACTCAAGCTTTACCCAACCAGGCATGATCGAACCGGCGTACAAGAACACCGATGAAAGGTTCAGACGCGCAGCCGCCATCAACATGCCAGGTAGTGACTTGTCACAACCGGCAAGCAAGACTGAACCGTCAAGACGTTCGGCCTGCATCACGGTCTCAACTGAGTCGGCAATTACCTCGCGTGACACCAAAGAGAAGTGCATTCCCTCGTGACCCATTGAAATACCGTCTGAAACTGAGATGGTTCCGAACTCAAGCGGGTAACCGCCACCAGCGTGAACACCCTGCTTGGTTGCATCGGCCAAACGGTCGAGTGACAAGTTACAAGGAGTCACCTCGCTCCATGAGCTTGCAACACCGATTTGAGGCTTTACCCAGTCCTCGTCGCCCATTCCGACGGCACGAAGCATGCCTCGAGAGGCAGCTTTTTCGATTCCATCGGTAACTTCGCGTGAACGTGGCTTGATATCTACAGACATAGGGTCAAGTCTAATCTTTTTAGCCCGCATTCCGTAAGGCGAATGGGCGTTCCGGACTCATCTAGCCAGCGGGTAACCTTTAAATCGTGAGCTCCCCTACCTCAACTAAGAAGAAGTCTGGCCTAGCCCTTTACACCCAGGCGGCCGAGGCATCTTCTGCCGTGGTGATTGGCAACTACTCCACTTCTTTTGGTTGGGCCACCAAGTTATTGGGCCCGGCAGAACGCCACCACGTGCGCAATATCTATGCCCTGGTAAGAGTCGCCGACGAAATTGTCGACGGTGCCGCAGCTGAGGCGCTGAGCACCGCTATCGGTGTTGATCCGCACGCCATGCTAGACAAGCTAGAGCAAGAGACATATCGCGCAGTTGAGTGCGGATTCAGCGCCAATCTTGTGGTTCATGCCTTTGCCTACACGGCTCGCGAAGTGGGCATCAAGCGAGACCTAATCCAGCCGTTCTTCAATTCCATGAGAACTGACCTGCTTCAGCGCGTGCACGATAAACGAAGTTTTCAGACGTACATCTATGGTTCAGCCGAAGTGGTTGGGCTGATGTGCCTAGAGGTTTTCCTAAACGATGTGTCACTTCGCGATGAAGAAAAGGCCGAATTTGTTGCCGGAGCGCGCGCACTTGGCGCAGCGTTCCAAAAAGTCAACTTCCTGCGCGATCTATCAGCTGATTTTGACAAACTTGGGCGCTCATACTTCCCTCTCATCCGGGTTGAAGATTTCAATAATTCCGAGCGCGACCGTTTGGTCGAAGACATCAGGAATGACTTGCGGACATCAAAGGTTTCACTTGCTAAGTTGCCAGAAAGCTCCAAGCGCGCCGTGGGTGCAGCATTGATGTTTTTCGAGGCGCTGAACAACAAAATTGCAACTACACCGGCAAAAGATTTAATCAAGAAGCGCATTCGCGTTTCTGACCCGCAGAAGATTCTTATTCTTCTAAAAGCAATGTCTGGAGTGTCCCCAAAGTGAGTCAAAAAACTGCAGTCGTAGTTGGAGGCGGAATTGCCGGTCTAGCGACTGCAGCTTTGCTTGCCAAGGCTGGCATGAAAGTAACTGTGCTTGAAGCTCGTGAAAAAGTTGGCGGCCGCGCTTACATCTGGCAAAAAGATGGTTTCACTTTTGATACCGGCCCGTCTTGGTACTTGATGCCGGATGCCTTTGATCAATTCTTCAAGTTGATGGGCACCACTGCTGACAAGGAATTGAAGCTGGTTCAGCTTGACCCCGCGTATCAGACTCGCAACGAAGGCTTCAGCGAGAAACTGATCATTCGCAAAGACCTTGAACAAAACAAAAAACTTTTTGAATCGATCGAGGCCGGTGCTGGTCAGCGCCTGCAGGACTACATTGACTCTGCTGAAGATGCTTACAAGCTTTCGATAAAGCACTTCCTATACACAAACTTCCAGAACGCCAAGTCGTTTATCCAACCAGATGTCTTGGTTCGCGCCGGGCGATTCATTAAGCACCTACTTACTTCACTGGATTCGTTTGCCGGTAAGCATGTGAAGGATGCGCGTCTTCGCAAGATCTTGAACTTCCCTGCGGTTTTCCTAGGCGCATCGCCATACGACACCCCAAGCATGTACCACCTGATGACGCACGTTGATATGAACGTTGGGGTCTTCTACCCAATGGGTGGTTTCTACACAATCATCGAAGCCATTGAGCGAATTGGTAAGCAGCACGGGGTTGTAGTTCACACCAATTCACGAGTGACCAAAATCGAGACCAAAGACGGAAAAGCCGCTGGAGTATTTGCCGGTGATGTTTTCTATCCTGCCGATGTTGTGGTTGGTAATGCCGACCTGCACCACATTGAAACGCAGTTACTGACCCCGGAAAACCAGACCCTGCCTGAGAAGTGGTGGGAAGACAAGGTGCCTGGGCCATCGGCCATGCTGTTGTTCCTTGGAGTTAAGGGACGCTTGCCGCAGCTTGATCACCACACACTTCTTTACGCAGATGACTGGGCAAAGAACTTTGCCGAGGTCTTCCGCACACCTGCCGAAAAGAAAAAGAGTGGTGCAACCAGCAAGGTTCCGGAACCAGCTTCGCTATACATTTGTGCTCCAAGTATCACCGATCCATCGGTAGCCCCTGAGGGCTATGAAAATCTTTTTGTCCTTGTTCCAGTTGCTGCAGATCCTTCACTCGGTAAGGGCGGCATAAACGGTGCTGGTGATAAAGAATTTGAAGCGGCAGCCGACCGAATCATTGAGCAGATTTCTGAGTGGTGTGAAATTCCTGATTTGGCAGAACGAATTGTGGTTCGTCGCACTATGGGACCGCA
>CANGJO010000112.1 GCA_947454285.1 Microbacteriaceae bacterium
AATTTCGCCAGCCACTTTTCTACGTCTTTTGACTTGCGCGGAAGCGCGGCGGTCAAATTCTCAACACCAGTCTTGGTCACTAACACGTCGTCCTCGATGCGCACACCAATTCCGCGATATTCCTTAGGCACCGATAAATCGTCCTGGTGAAAATAAAGCCCTGGCTCGATGGTGAAAATCATTCCCGGTTGCAGGATGCCATCCATGTACATTTCGCGACGAGCCTGACCGCAGTCGTGCACATCCATTCCAAGGTGGTGGCTGGTGCCGTGAACCATCCAGCGGCGGTGCAGCTGAACGTCTTGTTTGATTGATTCCTCGGCGCTGATGTTGATCAGGCCCCACTCGGCAGTCTTCTTGGCGATCACATTCATGGCAGCCTGGTGAATGTCGCTGAACTTAACGCCAGGCTTAGCCACCTTGAAGGCAGCATCGGCGGCTTCTAAAACCGCGTCGTAAATTTTGCGCTGGATATTGGTGTACTTTCCTGAAACCGGAAGCGTGCGAGTGACGTCTGCGGTGTAAAGGCTGTCTACCTCAACGCCGGCGTCAAGCAAGATCAAATCATTTTTATTGACCGGGCCGTCATTGGTGATCCAGTGCAGCGTGCAGGCGTGCGGGCCAGATGCGGCGATGGTGTCGTAGCCAAGGCCGTTGCCATCGATTCGCGCTTGAGCGTAAAACGCGGTCTCAACAATTCTTTCGCCGCGCGGGTGACCGATCGCCTGCTTCAAGTTTTTGGCAACCGATTCAAAACCCTTTACCGATGCCGCAACCGCCTTGCGCATTTCTGCAATCTCGTAGGCATCTTTAATGAATCGCAATTCGGAAACAAATACTGCCAGCTCTTCATCTTTATTCAGGTTGCGAATCTTTTCTTTTGGCAAAGACTTTAGAAATGCCTTATAAGCAGTCAGTGAGTGAGTCTGAATATCTAGCAGCGCAGAAACCTGCTGCAGGCTTGGGCGCTTGCCAACCCAAAATTCACCGATAGCCGCGTTGGCAAAAAATTCATCGCTGTCGTGACCCGCGGTTTCGCGGAAGAAAATCATTGACTTGGCGCTCTTGCCGCGTGCGTCGATTACCAAAACAGAATCCGGCACAGTCGCCGAGCCCCAACCGGTTAGGTGTGAGAAAGCGGTGTGGGCGCGATACATGTACTCGGTGTCGTTTGAACGAACCTTGGCCGCACCTGCTTCGATAACCAAAACCTGGCCCTTGAATTTTTTAGCAACCGCATCGCGACGGGCAGCTGCAAATTTTGCAACCGGCGACTTCTTAGGCAGCGATTGCTTCTGGGTGGCCCAGTTGGCACCCATGTACTCAAGGAATTTGCGATTCTGCGGGGTGCGGGTTCTCATTCCTTTATTCTGGCACTGCTTTATCCTTTGAATATGACCCTCATTGATCTGCACTCGCACTCCAACCGTTCCGACGGCAAAGAGTCGCCGACTGAGGTCTTTGAACATGCGGCTGCAGCTGGGGTAAACGTGCTGGCGCTGACCGATCACGACACCACCACCGGTTGGGCGGAGGGCGCAGAAGCAGCAGCCAGGCTTGGTCTTGGTTTTGTGCCGGGTATTGAGGTAACCACACGCGCAAAGGTGCGCATTGGTGAGCGCGATCGGTTTATTAGCGTCCACATGCTGGCCTACCTGCCAGACCCTAACTACGAACCGCTTGCCAACGAGATGCACGACACCGTTGGGTCACGTGAGATTCGTGCAATGGGTATCACCGATCGCTTGGCCAAAGATTTTCCGATCACCTGGGACCTGGTTTTAGAAATGCTTGAGGACGGTGCAACTATCGGTCGTCCGGCGATTGCCGATGCGCTGGTCAAGTTGGGTGTTGTTGCCGATCGCGCCGAGGCATTCGGGGGAGTGCTCGACAAGCACGGCCCTTATTACATAGCTACAGAAACCACCGATACCTTCGACGCAATCAAGTTAATTCGTGAAGCAGGCGGTGTGCCAATCATTGCTCACCCACTGACTGATGTTGGTGCAAATGCATCACGTGGTGATTTGCCAGAAGAACACTTTGAGAAATTAATTGCGGCCGGGTTGATGGGCTTTGAGGTTTACCACCGCGAGGTTCCTGAAGTAGCTCGCGAATGGTTGCTGATGTTGGCGCGAAAGCACGATTTAATTCATACCGGCTCAAGTGATTATCACGGTGTTCACGGCAAGCCGAATCGACTTGGCGAAAACACTACCTCACCAGAAATGTTTGAGAGAATTTTGGCAGCCGGCACCGGCAGCAAAGCAATTCTTTAGGCTGCGTTAGTTCGCAGGCGTGCTGCCACCATTACGAGTTCTGTTGCGCTGACGCGGTGGGCGCTTGTGCTCGCCACCACCGTGTGACTCGGCCTTAGGCGCATCCGACTTTGCCGCAGGCTTACGATCACCAGCATGCTTGTTGCCCTGCGGACGGCGATCGTTTCCACGAGAATTACCACCGCGTGAGTTTCCACCTCGAGGCTTCTCGTCGTCGCCTGGCTTCCAACCTTCTGGGCGCTTGCTCTTGGCGATGCGGCCCTTGGTTCCAGCCGGAATGGTTAGGTCTTCAAAAAGGTGTGCAGAGCTTGAATAGGTCTCGGTTGGTTCTGGCTGACCAAACTCAAGAGCGGTGTTGATGTGACCCCAACGAGTTAGGTCCTCCCAGTCAACGAAGGTAACTGCAATACCGGTGCGACCAGCACGACCGGTGCGACCAACGCGGTGTAGGTAAGCCTTCTCATCTTCTGGAATTGTGTAGTTGATTACGTGAGTCACGTCGTCAACGTCAATTCCTCGAGCAGCAACCTCGGTGGCAACCAAAATATCTTTTTTGCCGGCGCGGAATGCAGCCATTGATTTTTCGCGAGCCTCTTGAGTCATGTCACCGTGAAGTGCACATGCGTTGAAACCGCGATCGATTAGTTCTTCAGAAACCTTTGAAGCTTGACGCTTGGTCTTAGTAAAGATCACGGTCTTGCCGCGACCTTCGGCCTGCAAGATGCGACCAACAACTTCATCTTTATCTAGTGCGTGCGCACGGTAGATGAATTGCTTGATGTCTGCCTTGGTCTGGCCTTCATCGGGGTCATTGGTGCGAATGTGAACCGGACGGTTCTGGTACTTGCGAGCCATTGTCACGATGGTGCCCGGCATGGTTGCCGAGAACAGCATGGTCTGACGACCATCAGGTGTGTAGGCAAAAAGTTTTTCAACATCTGGCAAGAAACCCAGGTCCAACATTTCGTCTGCTTCATCAAGAACCATGAAACGAATGTTGCTTAGGTCTAGAAGTTTTTGCTTTGAAAGGTCAATCAAACGACCAGGTGTTCCAACGATTACCTGAGCACC
>CANGJO010000113.1 GCA_947454285.1 Microbacteriaceae bacterium
CCTGATGCAGTCGTGCTAGCCGGTGATGCACAGCCAGCAAGAGTAAGCATTGCCACAGCGGCAAGTGCTACATACTTCTTCATTGACATTTGTTGCCTCTCATCTTCGAGTTATCGAGTAGCAGGGGGATATGCCCCCTGACTCATGTCAGTATGACAGTTTTAGAACACAAATTTCGGACCGTTCCAGACTTTGTTACGACATTGAGATAAATCCGTGTTCTTGGTGTTATCTTTGGACGGTCCAATTGGACATGGCCAAAATTCCGGCTAAAAATAAGGGCAACACCGATAGAAGGGGCAGGTTTTGGCACAGATTAAACGCCCCACCATTCGAGATGTTGCAGCCGCGGCTGGGGTTTCAAAGTCGCTGGTTTCTTTGGTTTTTTCTAGCGAAGATGGCGTAAGCCCAGATCGCCGCGAACGTGTACTTGCCGCTGCAAAAAAGCTTGGCTTCACACCAAACCCTTGGGCGCGATCACTTGCCACCGGTTCTGGTGACTTCATGGCAATTGTGGTGGTTGATTTACACAACCCGCTGTTCACCGAGATTGCCGATGAAGCTCGAAAAGAACTTTTAGAACGCGGTCACCAAACATTTATGACTGCCGCAAGTATCACTGAAGTCAATGGCAAAAAAGTTTTAGAGAAGTCAACGGTTCAAACGCTGCTTGACTTGAAGCCACGAGGAATCCTGGTGGTTGGTGACTTGCCAGACAAGAACACCTTGAAGTCTGTGCCAGACAGTGTGCCAATTATTTTTGCAACCACAATTCCAAAGGGACTGCCACGAGCTATCGTTTTGCGAATCGACGAAGACGAAGGCATGCGCCTGATCGTCAATCACCTTGTCTCGCTCGGCCACAAGCGTATTTGCTACATCGGTTCAGACGATGGTGAAGTAGCGTCTGCGCGCATCAGTGGTTATCGCAGGGCAATGATGGCCAACAACCTAAAGCCAATGGAACAGTTTGGTGACAGAACAGAAAGCGCTGGTTTCGCAGCTGCCAAGCTTGCGCTGCAAGGAAAATCAAAACCAACTGCTTTGGCTTGCTTTAACGACATCGTTGCGCTTGGTGCGCAAGAAGCGATCGAAGCATTTGAGGCAGCCGGTGGGCACAAAGTTGCACTTACCGGTTTTGATAACACCTACATCTCGGCACTAAACAGAATTTCAATAACCAGCGTTGAGCAAGAGAAGAAAGCCATCGCCATGAAGGCTGCAGAAATTCTTAGCGACGAAGAACTCTGGACCAAGTCTGAGGGCAAGAATGTTTTGCTTTTGCCAAGGCTTGAAGTTCGTGAATCCACCACCAGGGTGAAGCTCTAAAACTGGACTAGTCCATTCGTTAAAACTTATTGAATTCGATAATTGGTTCAGTATTATTGGACCGTTCCGAAATATCACTACAGAAAGTATTCAATGTCGAACACATCAAAGACTGTAGGCGTAGGCCTAATCAGCGTTGGCTGGATGGGCAAGGTGCACTCGCGTGCATACCAAGCACTGCCTGTGGTTTTTCCTGAGTTGGGAATCACGCCAAAACTTGTGATCGCTGCAGACACCGCGCAAGACCGCGTTGATTATGCAATCAACGTTTTGGGTTACGAGCGCGGAACCCTTGACTACAACGATGTGTTAAACGATCCAGAAGTTGATGTGGTTTCTATTTGCGCACCAAACTTCTTGCACGCAGAAATCGGAATCGCTGCGGCCAAAGCCGGCAAAGCTTTTTGGATTGAGAAGCCAGTTGGTCGCGGCGCAGAAGACACCGAATCAGTTGAGGCTGCCGCGGATGCAGCTGGCGTTGTAACCAGTATCGGTTTCAATTACCGTCACGCTCCAGCGGTGGAGCACATCAAGGAACTTATTTCTAGCGGACAACTTGGCCGCATAACAAACTTCCGCGGCGTATTTTTTGCCGATTACTCATCAGAACCTAACGGCGCACTTTCATGGCGCTTCATTCGCAAACTTGCCGGTAGCGGTGTGCTTGGTGACTTGATGGGACACCTAGTTGATTTGATTCACTACATGGCAGGCCCGATTGCCGATGTAAACGGAATCACCAGCACAATTCACACTGAGCGTCCGGTTCAGCAAATGGGTGTTGGCACACACTTTGACGTGATTGAAGGCGGCGAGAAGAAGCCGGTTGAAAACGAAGACTACGCCGGAATGATTGTTCGTCTAGCCGACAACGCAATTGCTGCGGGTGCAGTTGGAACTCTTGAAGCTTCACGCGTTGCAGTAGGTCCTCGTGCAAGTTACAACTTTGAAATTTACGGAACTGAGGGTTCTGTGATGTGGGACTTTGAACGCATGAATGAATTGCAAGTTGCAATTGGTCGCAAGGGTCAGCACCTTGGTTACCAGCGCGTAATGGTTGCGCCTGGTTTTGGTGAGTTTGGTGCATTCCAACCGGGTGCCGGAACCGGCATGGGTTATGACGATCTAAAAGTTATTGAAGCAAAGAAGTTCTTGCTTTCATTCCTAGGCAAAGAGGCAAAGAACTCAAACATTCACGACGCAGTTGCCGCGGCGCGAGTAAACGACGCAGTTGAAGAATCAATGAAGTCAAAGCAGTGGGTATCAATCAAGCCATCGGCTAACACAACAGCCGCGATTCGAAAGTAAAAATTATGTCTGCAGTAAAAATTGCCGGTGCTCCAATCTCATGGGGCGTATGTGAAGTTCCAGGCTGGGGTCACCAAATGACACCGGAGCGCGTGCTTCAAGAAATGGCTGATCTTGGTCTTGGTGCAACGGAGTTTGGTCCGCTTGGTTTCTTGCCAATCGAGCCTGCCGATCGCGCAAAGGTGCTTGCCGAGCACGGCATGGAAGCGGTTGGCGGATTTTTTCCGATCATCATGCACCAAGAAAACTTTGACCCGCTGCAAGATGTTCTAAAGGAACTTGAGAGCTATGCAGCTTCTGGCGCAAAGACTTTGGTGCTTTCTGCCGAAACCGGCATGGAGGGCTACGACACCAAGCGCCCTGAATTAGATTCCCACGGTTGGAGCGTGTTCTTTGCCAACCTAGAGCGCATCAAAGAAGCTGCAGCTGCACGCGGTGTAACCGCAGTTCTTCACCCGCACGTTGGCACCATGGTTGAGACAGAAGCCGATGTTAAGAAAGTTCTTGATGGTTCAACCATCAAGTTCTGCCTAGACACAGGCCACATGATCATTGGCGGTACTGACCCAGTGAAGTTTGCAGAGGACCACGCAGACCGCGTTGCACACTCTCACCTAAAGGATGTGAACCTGGCAATCGCAGATCGCGTTCAGTCAGGTGAGATTACTTACTACCAGGGTGTAGTTGAGGGCATGTATGTTCCACTAGGCAC
>CANGJO010000114.1 GCA_947454285.1 Microbacteriaceae bacterium
CCAGCCGATGTGGTTGAGATCACGATAGAGCTTGCGCAGGAAATGCTTCGCCTGGCCGGCAAGGGTGACGTTGATGTTGCCGCCGCGCTTAAGGACGGCCGTGCAATGGACAAGTGGCGTCAAATGATTTCTGCCCAGGGTGGCGACCCGGATGCAGCGCTACCTGAGGCAAAAGAGCACCATGTGATCACCGCACCGGCATCTGGGTATTTGTCACAGCTTGATGCACTTCAGGTGGGTACAGCGTCTTGGCGCCTGGGTGCTGGCCGCGCGCGTAAAGAAGACGCCGTGCAGTTTGGCGCTGGAATCACGCTGCATGCGCAGCAGGGGCAGCAGGTTCAGGCCGGTGCGCCGCTAATGACATTGCACACCGATGAACCCGAGCGTTTTGAGCGTGCATTGGAAGCGCTGGATGGTGCGTTTAAGATTGAAGCAACAGCTGCAGAGCGCAAGATTGTGCTTGAGCGAATCAAATAGAAACAGAGGCAACTTACATGGCTAATTTCGACATCCGTTCGTTGCCAAAGATTTCGCTACACGATCACCTTGATGGCGGTCTTCGCCCGCAGAGCATCGTCGAGATGGCCAGCGAAATTGGTTTTGCTCTTCCTGCCGACAACGCTAAAGACCTGCGCAAGTGGTTTGAGAAGTCTGCCGACTCTGGCTCACTAGTTGAGTACCTAAAGACTTTTGACATCACCACTGCCGTGATGCAGACTCGCGAACACCTAACTCGCGTTGCTCGCGAATTTGTTTTAGACCTTGCTAATGACGGCGTTATCTACGGCGAAATTCGTTGGGCACCAGAGCAGCACCTAACTCGCGGACTAACCCTTGATGAAACCGTTGAGGCCGTGCAAGACGGTCTTGAAGAAGGCATGCAGCAAGTTGAAGAGCAGGGCGGTTTCATTCGCACCGGCCAGCTGGTAACCGCAATGCGTCACGCGGATCGTGGTCTAGAGATTGCCGAGCTTGCCGTGCGCCACCGCAACAATGGTGTGGTTGGTTTTGATATCGCCGGTGCTGAAAAGGGATTCCTGCCAAGTCGTCACAAGGTTGCCTTTGACTATCTGGCAAGTGAACTTTTCCCGGTTACCGTGCACGCGGGTGAAGCAGACGGCATTGAAAGCATCAAGGACGCAATTGTTTCCGGACGTGCCCTACGCCTAGGTCACGGTGTGCGCATAGTCGAAGACATCATGTTTAGCCGCACCGACGGCGAGACCGATCTAGTTGTGCTTGGCCCGGTTGCCGAGTGGGTGCACGATCGCGGAATCGTGCTTGAGACTTCACCGTCATCGAATCTGCAGACCGGCGCAATCTCGCTGCTTGGCGAGACCATGGCCGACCACCCGTTCGACATTCTTTACGACCTTGGTTTCAAGGTGACCGTAAACACCGATAACCGCCTAATGAGTGGCACCTCGCTGACTCGCGAGATGGAGCTATTGGTTGACACATTTGGTTACGGTCTTGAGGACCTAGAGATTTTCCAGATGAACGCTGCCGAGGGTGCGTTCCAAGCAATCGATGATCGCGAAGAACTCATCGAGATGATCAACGAAGGATTCGCCGAGGCTGGTCGTTAGTGAGTTTTCCAAAACTTGCCGAAGCCTTCGGTGAGAACTCAATCAGGGTTCTTGCCGCGGCACTCGATCGCGAACACGCAATTGAATTAGCCGGCGACCTATTAGTTGCCAGCGGGCGAGTAACTCCCGACTACACCACCGCAATGGTTGAGGTGCTGGATACTCACGGTCCATATTTTGTAATCGCACCCGGCATCGCGCTGGCACACGCCAAGCCATCGGAATCGGTGTTGGCAACTGGACTTAGTTTGGTCACCCTTGCCGAGCCAATCGTGTTTGGCAATGAAGCAAATGATCCGGTGAAACTTGTTTTTGGCCTTTGTGCGGTTGATCACGATTCACATATTCAGATGCTTGGTGAGCTTTCAACCTTGCTATCCAATAACGAATCTGTAAACATCCTGTTAAATGCGGTGGATACCGAACAGATTCGGTCTTTGTTCTAAATTCACAAGGCAGAATGGTCTTATGAAGATCATCGCGGTATGTGGCATGGGCATTGGAACATCTGTACTGCTAAAGATGAATGCTGAAAAGGTTCTTACTCAGTTGGGCATTGACGCAACTGTTGAAGCAACCGATATGAAGACAGCTCGCGAATCACGCACCGCACAGGTTATTTTGACCACTCCGGACTTGGCTCCACTATTGGTCGGCTTGCCTTCGGAGATCATCACTATCGATCACTTCTTTGATCTCGAAGAGATCACAAAAAAGTTGAGCGCCTCACTGCTTTAGAGGAATTTACTTTAGAAGTTCCTTCATTGCATCGTTAAGCGATGCCAAAGCTGCAGTTGCCGCTTCTTTACTTTCACCAATCGCCTGCAGGTAGCACTTGAGCTTTGGTTCGGTACCCGACGGGCGCACAATCACGCGTCGACCATCGGCAAGATCAAATCGCAGGCCATCGGTTGAGCCAAGCTCGGCGGTACCGATTGCAAGATCGGTGAAGTTGGTAGCAACGCCATCGATGGTTTCTGGTGGGTTGGAACGTAGGTTTTTCATGATGTTGGCAATCACCGATAGGTCGGTAACGCGAATCGAAATCTGCCCGGTGGCGAAGTGACCGTAAAGCTCGCCAAGCTCGGCCAGGTGGCTGGTGATGGTCTTGCCCTCGGCGGCCAGCTCGCAGGCTAGGGCGGTGGCAATCAGCGACGCAGAGATTCCGTCTTTGTCTGGAGTGTGCTGCGGGTCCACGCAGTAACCAAGTGCCTCTTCGTAGCCAAAGATCAGGTTTGGCACTTTAGAAATCCACTTGAAGCCGGTGAGGGTCTCGCGGTAACCAAGACCAAAGTGCGCGGCAACTTTTGATAGCGCCGAGCTTGAAACGATTGAACAGGCTAGGGTTCCGGTGCGGCCTTCGGCCACTGCACGCTTGGCAATTTGGTGACCCAGCAGCAAACCAATTTCGTCGCCGGTTAGTCTGCGCCAACCCTCGGCAGCGTTGGAATCAGGAATACCAATCGCTAGGCGATCGGCATCTGGGTCGTTGGCCAAAATTAAATCTGCACCAACTTCGCGGGCCTTGGCGAATGCCAAATCCATTGCGCCCGGTTCCTCTGGGTTTGGAAAAGCAACGGTCGGAAAGTTTCCATCCGGTAGAAGCTGCGAGTCAACGGTGAATGGTTCCGGCAAACCCACTGCAGTAAATAGGTCTTGGGTTACTCGCCAACCAACGCCGTGCATTGCGGTGTAGACAATCTTTAGTGAATCACCGTTTTCAATTTCGCCGGTGAGTGA
>CANGJO010000115.1 GCA_947454285.1 Microbacteriaceae bacterium
CTAACTCTAAGCTTTTTGCCGGCCAGTCCGATCTTGTCTTGAGTAATCTTTTCGGCAATTACACGAATGGCAATGGCTGCCGGATCGCTTGGGTTGGTGCGCACGATTGGTTGACCGGCGTCCGAGCCCTCGCGCAGCGGAACGCTAAGCGGAATTTGACCCAGTACCGGAACCGGTGAACCGGATAGTGTGGCTAGGCGAGCTGCCACGTCTTGTGCGCCACCGTTGCCAAAGATCTCTAGCTTGCTACCGTCTGGCTGGATCAACCAACTCATGTTCTCGATTACGCCAAAAATGCTTTGCCCGGTTTGCAGTCCAACCGCGCCTGAGCGTTCGGCTACTTCGGCGGCGGCAAGCTGCGGGGTAGTGACCACGATGGTCTTTGCGGTTGGTAGCAATTGACCAAGACTGATTGCAACATCGCCGGTGCCCGGTGGCATATCGATAAGCAAGAAATCTAGATCGCCCCAGTAGACGTCGCACAAGAACTGTTCGATTGCTCTGTGCAGCATTGGGCCGCGCCAGGCTACCGGCTTGTTGTCGTCAAGAAACATTCCGATTGAAATTACCTTCACGCCAAAGGCAACCGGCGGCAAAATCATTTCGTCTACGCGCGTTGGTTTGCTGGTGATTCCCAGCTGACCCGGAATTGAGAAACCAAAGATGTCGGCGTCTACTAGCCCAACCCGGTAACCCTGCTCGGCAATTTGCACCGCAAGATTGGCAGTCACCGATGACTTGCCCACGCCACCCTTGCCCGAACCAACCAGATAAACGCGAGTGAGGGTATCGGCATCAAATGGATTCTGTCGTGGAGCCTTGCCGTTGCGCAGCTGTGCCTTCAAAGCATCGCGCTCTGGCTGAGTCATCACAGACATCTTGACGTTCACATCAAACTCGGCAATTGCTTCGCGAACGTCGGTCTCGATGCGCACGGCTGCAGGGCAGCCGGCAACAGTGAGTTTTACGGTTACCAGGTCATCATCGATCTCAACCATGCCCAGTTCGGTGATGGGTAAGCGAAGCTCTGGGTCTATGACTTTGTCGAGCGCACGCTTAATCGCGCTTGCGCTCATCCAGAATTTCTTTCAACATGTCGCGAAGTTCGTCGCGAACAAAATCCTTGGTTGCCACATCTTCAAGCGCCAAACGCAGGGCTACAACCTCGCGAGCAAGGTATTCGGTGTCGGCCAGGTTGCGCTCGGCACGCTGACGGTCTTGTTCAAACTTAACGCGGTCGCGGTCGTCTTGACGGTTCTGCGCCAACAAGATAAGTGGTGCTGCGTAGGAAGCCTGCATCGACAAAATCAGAGTCAACAAAGTGAAGTTGGTAGCGCGCGGGTCAAACTGCGCATCTTCTGGAAGCAAGGTATTCCAGGTAAGCCAAATCGCAACCACAATGGTCATTCCAATTAGGAATGCACCGGTACCCATTGCGCGGGCAAAAGATTCTGATGCGCGACCAAAACGCTCTTGGTCAATGGTCAACTTTGGAACCAGGCGCGCACGCTTACTAATTGGACGATCCAAACGAATCTTGACCTTAGCCATTAGTGCACCTCCTCTTCGGTTCGCCAGTCATCAGGCAATAGGTGGTCTAGAACGTCGTCCACGGTAACCACACCAATCAAACGGTGCTCGTCGTCGACAACCGGTAGCGCCACCAGGTTGTAGTTAGCAAAAGTTCGGTGAATCACCGAGATGTGTGTGTCTGCCTTAACCGGCTCAAGCTCAACGTCAAGCAGCACGCTCAAACGCTCGTGTGGTGGGTAGCGCAACATCTTTTGGAAGTGCACGGTACCCAGGTAGCGACCAGTTGCAGTTTCGTACGGTGGCAAAGTTACAAACACCGATGCCGCTAGCACTGGTGAAACTTCTTTCTTACGAATCATTGCCATTGCCTCGGCAACGGTTGCATCGGCCGCACAAATGATTGGCTCGGTAGTCATCAAACCACCAGCGGTGAATTCGTCGAACTGCATCAACATACGAATGTCTTCAGCTTCTTCTTCATCCATCAGATCAAGAATTGCTTCGCTTCGCTCTTCAGGCAGGTTTGCCATCAAGTCGGCAGCGTCATCGGGTTCCATCAAATCAAGAACCTCGGCGGCACGTTCGTCATCAAGCTCGGCGATGATGTCGATCTGCTCTTCTTCAGGCAGCTCTTCAAGTACGTCGGCAAGACGTTCGTCATCAAGCTCTTCGGCAACCTCAAGCATGCGCTCGTCTGGCAGATCCAACAGCGCAGACGCAAGGTCGGCCGGGCGAAGTTCAGAGTAAGTCGCGATCAACTGTTGAGCGGTCTGACCTTCGTCACCCTCGTGATCTTCGGAAACCTGTTCCCATGAAGCAAACACGGTTGCGCCCCTAGCAAATGGTGACGCAGAAGTCTTTGGGCGGCGAAGGAACAGCTCGCTGACGATCCATTCCTTGTTCTTGCCCTGTTCGATGGCAAGGTCCTCAATATTTGCCGAGCCGGTTCCGTCTAGCAGGCGAACCTTGCGACCAAGCATCTGGGCAATAACGCGAAGTTCCTGGCCACTTTGGGTGAAGCGGCGAAGGTCAATCAGTCCGGTAGTGATGACCTGACCGGCAGAAATAGCGGTCACGCGGGCGATTGGAACGAATACCTTGCGACGGCCGCTGATCTCAACCAGCATGCCGGTGGCCTTTGGTGAGCCCGATTTACGGTACGCCACAAGAACGTCGATGACTTTTCCAACGCGGTCTCCCGCTGGGTCAAAGACGCCACAGCCAGCCAATCTGGCGATAAATACTCTCGAAGCGCTCACCATACAACCTTAGACGAGAGGTTGAACCTGTGCCAGAATCAGTTTCGTGAACAATAAGCGAACCCCTCGAAGCCTGCCTGCCGTAATGCCTCAGGGAGAGGTGATCGCTAATTTCAAGCAATACACCGATGCTCTCGCGTACGTGGACAACTTAATCAAGCACAACTTCCCGGCGGGTTCCGTTGCAATCGTGGGTTCAGACCTTCGCACCGTTGAACGTATTCGCGGAAAAGTTACCTATGCTCGACTTGCCATCGGCGGAGCAGTTACCGGTTCTTGGGTTGGTCTTGCATTTGGTCTGGTTTTTGGTGGCGGTTCGGCTGCGTCTCAGGCTGAGCTGGTAACGGCCACCGCCGGCGTTGGTCAGTCGGTTGTAATTGGCGCCGGTCTGGGCATGTTGTTCAACGTGATTCGCTATTCGATGTCACGTAACAAGCGTGGCTTTGTGAGTCAGTCAAGTGTGGTTGCGTCTAAGTACCAGGTGCAGGTTCCTGCTGCATTAGCCGATCAGGCGCGAGCAGTGCCAGATCAC
>CANGJO010000116.1 GCA_947454285.1 Microbacteriaceae bacterium
ATCTGCGTCGCAGGTAGTCGACATCTTTTTCACCAGTCACAAAGGAAAGGTGTGGGGTGGCGTTTATAAAACTCTTAGGATCTCCAAGAATGCCTAGTTCAACCAGGTGTGACCAGAATTGACGACTTAACTGAAACTGCTCGTTTATGGCAATTGCCTTAGCAGGGTTCGGAAGGCTGCCATCTTTTGAATCTGGCATGTAGTTGAGTTCGCACAGCGCCGCATGGCCAGTGCCGGCGTTGTTCCAGGCGTTGCTGCTCTCCATCGCAGGAAAGGGCATGCGTTCGAAAACCTGGATATTTAGGTCTGGTTTTAGGAGCTTAAGAAAGGTGCCAAGTGTTGCGCTCATGATTCCGCCACCAATTAGGGCAACGTCGAGTGTCTTAGGTGAATTCACAAAACCAGCATAACTTGCAGAAGGTGCTGTCTTTGGGCTAGATGGATGTTCCGACTAACAAGCCGATTCCATATGTGATGCCCATGGTTAGCAAACTCACGACAACGTTTCTGATAATCGCAGCTGCGGATTTTGCGCCGCCGATTTTCGCACCTACGTATCCGGTGATTGCCAATGATGCAACGACTGCAACAACGGTCACTGGAATTCGGGCTTCGACCCAGGGGCCGGTAACTGCTAATAGTGGCAGAAGGGATCCTCCGGCAAAAGCAATGAATGACGCAATCGCCGCCTGACCTGGGCTAGCGTGCTGCTCTGAATCAATGCCTAGTTCGGCCTCAGCATGGGCTTTAAGGGCATCCTTTTCAGTAAGTTCTTTCGCGACCTTTGTTGCCAGGTCCAGTGATAGGCCCTTTTGTTCGTAGAACCAAGCCAGTTCTCGAAGTTCGCCCTCTGGGTCTTGGGCCAATTCTTTACGCTCTCGGGCAAGAGCCGCCTTTTCGCTATCTTTTTGCGCGCTAACCGAGGTGTATTCACCGCCTGCCATAGAGATGGAACCAGCAACCAAGCCAGCGACGCCCGCGATAAGGATTGCTGCAGAATCTGTTGTTGCTCCGGCCACACCCATAACCAAACCGGCAGTTGAGACGATTCCATCGTTGGCGCCTAATACTCCCGCGCGAAGCCAATTAAGCTTGGCAGCCATTGACTGACGCTGAAACTCTTGATTGGCCATAACGGCTTCATCGAGCTTGACGATTCTTGGTTTGGTCATAACTCAAAAAAAATAGCACAGTTGCCCCGTCGGCTAGGCAGGCTCGCAGGCACGGGGTAGTTAGAATTAGACCAAATTCCACCCAGATGAGGTTTCGTGTGTCTTCAATAAATGTGTCGGTTGACGGTTCGTCGGTCGAAGTTGAGTCAGGGGCAGACGGCTTCAAGCTATTCACTGAGCGCTCGATCGTTGCAATGCGAGTCAACGGTGAGCTTCGCGACTTGGCCCACAAGGTATCTGCTGGCGACTTAATAGAAGGTGTGGCAATCTCTTCGCCTGATGGTCTGAACATTCTTCGTCATTCTGCCGCACACGTCCTGGCCCAGGCCGTTCAAAACATCAACCCAGAAGCAAAGCTTGGCATTGGCCCGCCGATCAAAGATGGCTTCTACTACGACTTTGATGTTGAGAACTCGTTCACACCGGAAGATCTAAAAGCCCTAGAAAAAGCAATGGAACGCATCATTCGCTCTGGTCAAAGATTTATTCGCCGAGTGACCACCGATGGTGAAGCGCGCGTAGAACTATCGGGTGAACCGTACAAACTTGAACTAATTGGACTAAAGGGTTCTGATCTTGGTGAAGGTTCTGCCGAGGTTGGTGCCGGCGAGCTGACTATTTACGACAACGTTGACCCGCAATCTGGTGAAACCGTGTGGAAAGACCTTTGCCGCGGCCCACATTTGCCGAACACCAGAATGATCGGCAATGGCTTCGCGCTTACTCGCGTTGCATCTGCGTATTGGCGAGGCAACGAGAACAACAAGCAGCTGCAGCGCATTTATGGAACTGCTTGGCCAACCAAAGATGAACTTCGCGCTCACCAGGAGCGTCTTGAGGAAGCAGCACGTCGCGATCATCGCCGCCTTGGTGTGGATCTTGACCTTTTTTCTTTCCCAGAAGAGATTGGCTCTGGTTTAGCCGTCTTCCACCCAAAGGGTGGAATTATGCGTCGCGTAATGGAAGATTACAGTCGCAAGCGTCACGAAGAATCTGGCTACGACTTTGTTTACAGCCCACACATTTCAAAGAGCAACCTGTTTGAAATTTCAGGGCACTTGCAGACCTATGCCGACGGAATGTTCCCACCGATTCGCATGGATGAAGAGGTCGATGAACACGGCAATGTAACCAAGGTGGGGCAGGACTACTACCTAAAGCCAATGAACTGCCCGTTCCACATTTTGATTTACCGCAGCCAACCACGTTCTTACCGCGATCTTCCGCTTCGCATGTTTGAGTTCGGAACTGTTTACCGCAACGAAAAGAGTGGCGTGCTACACGGCCTTACTCGCGTGCGCGGATTGACTCAAGACGATGCCCACTTGTTTGTGACCCAAGAGAACATGGAGCAAGAACTTACTGACGTTCTTGGTTTCGTTTTAGGTCTTCTAAAGGACTATGGTCTAAACGATTTCTATCTAGAGCTTTCTACCCGCGAAGAGGGAAATCCTAAGTTTGTAGGAAGCGACGAAATTTGGAATACCGCAACCGCAACACTTGAAAAGGTCGCTGCCGATTCCGGTTTGGAACTAGTTCCGGATCCAGGAGGCGCTGCTTTCTATGGTCCAAAAATTTCGGTACAGGCAAGAGACGCAATCGGCCGTACCTGGCAGATGTCGACTATTCAGTTGGATTTCAACTTGCCTGAGCGTTTTGATCTTGATTACACAACCAGCGACGGCAGCAAGCAGCGCCCAGTGATGATTCACCGTGCTCTTTTTGGTTCGGTCGAGCGATTCTTTGGTGTGTTGACTGAGCACTACGCCGGTCACTTCCCACCATGGTTGGCTCCGGTGCAGGTGGTTGGTGTGCCAATCGCAGACGCTTTCTCTGAGTATCTTCACCACATTGCGGCGCAACTGCGCAAGGCTGGAGTGCGCGTAATGGTTGATGACTCTGATGACCGTATGCAGAAGAAGATTCGCAATCACACCATGAACAAGGTTCCGTTCATGTTGATTGCTGGAGAAGATGACCAAAAGGCCGGTGCCGTCTCGTTCCGCTTCCGTGACGGTTCACAGGAAAACGGAATTCCGGTTGCAGATGCAATTGCCCGAATCTTGAAGGCGATTGAAGAAAAAGTTCAGGTATAGCAATTGTCTTCTGAGCGGATTCAATCCTCGGCTGAGCTGCCTGG
>CANGJO010000117.1 GCA_947454285.1 Microbacteriaceae bacterium
AACCGGAGTTGGTTCAATGTCAATCACGCGCAAGTTTGTGGTGTCTGGGTGTGCATCGAGTTGCGCATCGCGTGGCTTGTCATCTTCACGTTCGGTGCGCTTGCGACGAAGGGCCTCAAGTAAGTCTGCGGTGGCGCTCAATGGTTCCGGTGCGCGCTGCACAGGTGCAGGTGTTACAGCAACAGGTGCTGCAGGTGCAACCGGTGGAACCTCATCAACTACTGGCTTTAGAAAAGCAGCGGGTGTACTTGGTGCCGGACGTTCAAACTCAGGTTCGCGGGCGATTGGTGTTTCAAATTCCGCACCACGTCCAATTGGAATCACGTCTTCCATCACCACAGTCTCGGCAACGTTGGACACGTCAACAGTGCGCAACTTTGGAATCACAGAGTTATTCAAAGTTTCTTGGCTAGACAGAGTTACTGCGGTTTCACTCTCTGGAGAAAGCGTCAGCCTGCGCGGATCGAAAGACCACGTAGCAGAACCAGCAGCTCCGTTCAGCTGGTAGTTGGCTACTATGTGCCAGTTATTTGGTTCGATCTTCTTGGCAACCCAGCTAATGCCCTCGGCACCACTGGTTAGCAGACGACCGGTGATGATTTCGCCGAATTCAATTTGGGTCGAGTCGTTGTATCGGTCACCGGCGATGGTTAGACGAACACTCAGCGCGGAAGAAACAACGTGTTCCAGCTCGGCAATTACCGGAGCAGCAAACTTCTCAATGAACTCAAAAGTTGCGCCTGATTGCTTGATCAATTGCTCAATCGTGGCACCGTTTCGAATTTCCTCTTGGATTTCTCGCGGGGTGATGCTGATGGAATCTAGCTGCTGCAGCTTTTCGCGCTTGATCGAGGACCTTACGGTGTCATCAATAAGTAGTCGGAATTTTTGGCCGTCCTGTGCTTCGAGCACAAGAAAGTCGCCGTCTGTTTCAAACAGTCGAATGTCGTCCATGAATACCTGCCTCCTACTTCTGAAAGTTTGCCACCGGATGTACGCAATTCCGCTCTTATCTATGGGTGTGCCGCGCGTTGCATTGCCAACATTTCTGCGTATACTCGGCGTTGCTGGTTTGCTATTGCACAACTGTTGTTGCAAACTATGCACATTCGGGGCGGAATCTTTTGCCCGGAATGCCGATTAAGGCAAAGACGCTTTAGAAAAGAAACGAGAGGAAGCCAAGTGGCAACCGACTACGACGCACCAAGAAAGAACGACGACGATACCGAGTCGATCGAGGCTATCAAGGAGCGCATCCCAGACAAACTCTCAGGAGTTGTTGACGTTGATGAGGAACACGGCGAGGGATTCGCCATTCCTGATGTTGTTTCGGAAGACCTAGATGTCTTGGTGCTGCCTCCGCAGGACGACGAATTCACTTGTTCAGAGTGTTTTATCGTGAAGCACCACTCGTTGCTATCGCCTAAAAAGGGCAAGCACGGCAAGGTTTGTATCGAGTGTGAAGGCTAAATAGCCTTTTTCGCCTGTTCAATCGCGGCAATTAGCTGCGCCGGACGCTTTGTCGACACCACCCAGTAAGGGGTTGGGTCGTTTTTATCCACAATTTCTAGCTTCAGAAGCCCTTTTCGCGAGTTTTGCAGTCGAAGATAGGCCCTTGGGTCCAGATTCGGCAAGCGCTGGGCAAGACGGGTGGCAAACGGCACTTCTTCACAAACACCGATAAACCGGGCTTCAATTGAGGCCTTTCCCACCTGAACTCGGCTGCCCGAAACCAGGATTTTGGCTGAATTTGCCCACATTGACCAGGCCACGGCAAAAGTGCCGAAAATCCCCAGGGCCATGCCCAGCAGGGCGTTTATCGGTGCCAAAGTCAACCAGAGGGTTGGCAAAATCAGGGTCAACGGCAAGAAACTGGTCCATTTTGGGGTCACTCGTTCGCTGTAATGCACCTGAGTTGCTGCCGAATTGCTCATGCTCTTAGATTACGCTCTTACCGTGAATAAGAATCTGCCTGTCCTAATCGTCGCCGACGACGCCTTTCTGCCAACCTATGCACAGCCAGGAGATGCCGGAGCTGATCTTCGTTCTCGCGTAGCCGCCGTGGTTCCGGCTCATGGCCGAGTTTTGGTGCCAACCGGTGTGTCAATCGCCCTGCCAGATGGCTACGTTGGCCTGGTTCACCCTCGTTCAGGTTTGGCTCACAAGCACGGAATCACTGTGCTAAATACTCCTGGCACCGTTGATGCCGGCTACCGCGGCGAGATTGCCGTAAATCTTTACAACAGCACTGACACCGATTTTCCGGTTGAGGTTGGAGACCGGATTGCACAGCTTGTGATTCAGCAGGTTGAGCGCGCACAGTTCATCAAGGTGGAGCGTCTGCCAGAAAGCGACCGTGGCGAAGGTGGCCACGGTTCAACAGGTAAAAAGTGAGCAGCGACGCTTACGCATCAGATAAATCAGCACCGGCCGATCGCCGAACCGCTGGACCACTAGATGTTTCTGAAGTTCAGGGCGTACGCCCTTACATTGACTTTGGTTCAATGCGAATTCCTTCTCGCGAGAACTTGCAGATGCGCCTTGAAGTTGAAGAGTCAACTCAGCGAATCGTTGCAGTGAGCATGGACTTTGCCGGATCATCACTTCAGCTTCAGGCATTTGCGGCGCCAAAGTCTGAGGGCATTTGGCACGAGATCCGTTCGCAAATGCGCGACAGCATCAAGGCACAGGGTGGCGAAACAGAAGAGCGAGTCGGCTCACTTGGTCCTGAACTAATTGCCAAAATTCCATTGATCGACGAAGCCGGAATAAAAACCGGACACCGATTGGCCCGTTTCA
Source organism: Microbacteriaceae bacterium (assembly GCA_947454285.1). Lineage (GTDB taxonomy): Bacteria > Actinomycetota > Actinomycetes > Actinomycetales > Microbacteriaceae > Rhodoluna. The sequence goes on from CANGJO010000117.1 coordinate 2,800, forward strand.
TTGGTGTTGATGGTCCAAAGTGGTTTTTGCGTGGAGTAATTGGGGGAGCAGCCTTGAACGATGCCAAGGCGGCAGCAGACATCGACGACCTATTCCGCTCAGTAGTTGTGGTGCGCGACGATGTTCCGCTGCCTCCAAAAGATTTGCTAACTCTTACGATTCCTGGCGGAACCGTAGCTCCGCCTAGGTCTTTCTAAAGCATGACAGAGAAAAAAGAGCAGGCAGTAACCCCAAGTGCTGCCAATCGTTTGGGTCTGCACAACGATGCCGGCGAACTAAGCATCAATAAGCAGTCTGTTCTTGGTGCTGTTGGCGGTTGGCTTGGAATCATCGAATCCGTTCTGCCGGGCCTTATCTTTGTTTTGGTTCTGGCAGTCAGCAAGCAAACCGTTGCAGCAGTAGTTGCAGCTGTTTCGACCAGCGCGTTTTTTCTAATCCTGCAGATAGTTCGTAAGAAGCCACTGACCCAGGCAATCGCCGGGGCAATAGGCATTGCCATCTCT
>CANGJO010000118.1 GCA_947454285.1 Microbacteriaceae bacterium
CCCCAGTTGAACTTTTGAGACAGGGTCATCAAAGTTGTAGTGGTAGGTGGTTCATTAATTACTTTTTTAGCCATTTTTCTTTTCCTATTTGTTATGCAACAGCTTCGTCGCTGAATTGGGTTGCAAGTTTCATAATGTTTTCTTGGGTGGCATTCTTGCGTGATACTTCGCCGACTAGGCGGCCTTCGCACATCACGACCACGCGGTCGCTCATACCTAGAATTTCTGGCATCTCAGAAGACACCATGATGATTGCCTTGCCTTGCTTAGCCAGCTCGCTCATCAATCGGTGAATTTCTGATTTTGCACCAACGTCAATACCGCGAGTTGGTTCGTCAATAATCAGAATGTCCGGGTCAGTCAGCAACCAACGAGATAGCAATACCTTCTGCTGGTTTCCACCCGATAGGTTTTGGATCTGCTGGTTTAGTGACGGTGTCTTTAGAGCAAGCGCTTGACGCTGGTCTTCGCACTGCTTCTCAATCAGTGGCTTGCGCAAAATTCCACCAAAGGTGAACTTTGAAAGCGCAGCTACCGACATGTTGTCGCGCACTGAAAGCACACCCATGATGCCGGTTTTCTTGCGGTCTTCGGTAAGCAAACCAATGCCGGCGGCAATTGCCTGGTGTGGCTCGCGAATCTTCACCTCTTTACCGTTCACCTTGATGGTGCCCGACTCAGCAGCGTAGATACCGAATACGGTTTCTAGGACTTCTGTGCGACCAGAACCCATCAGTCCGGCAAAACCAAGAATTTCACCGCGTCGAACACTAAACGAAACATCCTTGACCTGGCGACCGCGGTTAAGGTTTGACACCTCAAGCACGACCTCGCCGATCTTTGCTTCTGACTTAGGAAATAGTGCGGTCAGTTCGCGGCCAACCATCAGTGAAATCAAACGGTCACGAGTCATTTCTTTGGCTAACTCGGTGGCAACCCAGGTACCGTCACGGAAGATGGTGATCTCATCAGAGATTGCAAAGACCTCGTCCATCTTGTGAGTGATGTAGATGATTGCGGTGCCAGCCTCACGAAGCTGACCAATAATCTTGTGAAGTGCCGCTACCTCGCGGTCGGTAATTGCTGAAGTTGGCTCATCCATGATGATGATTCGCGCATCAAAAGCGATTGCCTTGGCAATCTCAACCATTTGCGCCTGGGCAACACTCAGGTCGCGCATGTGGGCGGTTGCGTTGATCTTGATACCCCAGCGGTCAAATACCTTCTGGGCTTCCTCGGCCATTTTGCGCTTGCTGACTAGGCCACCAATGCCGCGCAGTTCACGGCCAAGGTAGATGTTTTCAGCTGCGGTTAGCTCCGGAATGAATGAAAGCTCCTGGTGAATCATGGCGATACCGTGATCTAGACCAGAGCGTGGATCGGTGATTGAAACCGGCTTTCCGTCAATCAGGATCTGACCTTCGTCGAGTGTGTATACACCCGCAAGGATTTTCATAAGAGTTGATTTACCAGCTCCGTTCTCACCCATAAGTGAGTGCACGGTGCCAGCACGAAGATTTAATTTAACGTCATTTAGCGCTAGTACGCCTGGGAATCTTTTTGTGATTCCCTTCATCTCAACGATGAACTTGCTCATATTTTTGCTTCTTTCATACTTACATCTTTATAAGTATCGATAAGTAAGTTGGCCGGACCAGTTTCCCGGCCCGGCCAACCCTGATGCTTAATCTAGATTACTTGCCTTCGAAATCAGCAATGTTGTCTAGGGTTACCAACTGGTAAGGAACGTCAACGTAGTCGTCAACCTTCTCGCCGTTGTGTAGAGCGATAGCAGCCTTTACACCGCCACCTCCCTGACCAGATGCATCCTGGAATACGGTGGTAGCAAGTTCGCCAGCCTTTAGAGATGCAAGAGCATCTGCAGTAGCGTCAACGCCACCAACAAGGATGCCGCCTACGCCTAGCTTCTTACCTGCAGCCTTTAGAGCAAGGATTGCACCAAGTGCCATTTCGTCGTTGTTTGCACAAACAACGTCAAACTTGGTACCTGACTGGATCCAGTTCTCCATAAGCTTCTGACCCTGAGCGCGGTCCCAGTTAGCAGTACCGGTCTTAACAACCTTCATGCCAGCCTTTGCAGCCTCTTCGTTACATCCCTTGGTGCGGTCTAGAGCAGCTTCGTTAGTAACTTCACCCTCCATGATTACAACGTCACCCTTGTTGTTAGCAAGCTTTGCAAGCTGTGCCATTTCAAGCTGACCTGATACTAGAGAGTTTGAACCTACGTAAGGAACGCCAGCCTGTGAAGGGTTGCGGTTTACGTAAACGATTGGAACATTTGCAGCCTTAGCAGCGTCGGTCATAGGACCAGCAGCTGAAGTGTCAACTGCAACTACAAGAATTGCGTCTACGCCCTGTGAGATGAAGTTCTCAACCTGGCTTAGCTGTGTGTCTACCTTGTTGTCAGCAGCAACGATGGTCAGGGTTGAGCCTGATGCATCTGCTTCCTTCTGCATACCATCGGCAACCTTCTGAAGGAATGCGTCTAGTACTGGGAATGTTGCGCCGATCTTGATGCCGGTGCTTGTTGAACCTGAACCTGAGTCAGCAGCAGGTGCACAAGCGGTGAAAGCCAATACGGTTGCAGCGATTGCAGCAACGATACGGCCCTTCTTCATGAAATTCATCATTGAACCTTCCAATTAATTTCAACTAAAAAGGCTTGCGCCTCTTGAGTCGTACGCGAGCCCCTCTCGCACTTCACAGGGAGAATTCTCCTTGCTCGTGCCAGTTTATTCACACGGTTTAGCAAAACGCGTCATGGTTATCACATCGTGATAAAAGGTTTACTTTTCCGTTATCCCAGTAAACAACTGGGTTTCCGGCCTATCGGGTCTACTCAGGCCTCTAGGCCCAGGCACCAATCCGTCGGAGACGAGCAGTTGCGCCGTCCTCGATTGGGCTTTCCGGGCCAATCGCTAAACGCATCAATCGCAGAGTCCATCGGGTAAGTGGGCGAATAATCCAAGCTGGCTTGGTCTTTAATCCAAGCAATTTACGAAACTCTGGCTTTAGCGAAAGCACGGCGGCATCAAATAGCAATCTATAAATTGGAATTGCCAAAGTTGGCAGCGGCGGGTTCTTGATGAACTCCACAACGCTCAATGTGTCGTCACTGGCAGCCAATAATCCAGTCTCGTAAATCTGGGCAATGGTTGCGTCCATCTCTGCTCGACTCATTGGCACACTAGTCAGACCAAGCGGCGCTACCGATGCACTCCACTGCGAAACATAATTATCGGCACCGGTTGCAGCA
>CANGJO010000119.1 GCA_947454285.1 Microbacteriaceae bacterium
AGTTGCAGCTTGACGGTCGTAGATCTTATGCCGAAGTTGGTAAGAAAGTGGGCCTCAGTGAGGCTGCGGTACGTCAGCGCGTACAGAAACTTACCGAATCAGGTGTGATGCAAGTCGTTGCAGTTACCGATCCATCGCAGCTTGGCTTTCATCGCCAGGCAATGATCGGTGTTCGCTGCGGCGGCGACACTCGTGAACTCGCAGAGAAGCTAACTGCGATGCCAGAGGTGGACTATGTGGTCCTCACCGCTGGCAGCTTCGACATTTTGGCTGAGGTGGTGTGTGAGAACGATGAAGAACTCATCGCACTGCTGAATTCAAAGATCCGGACTCTGCCCGGAGTTACCTCTACCGAATCGTTCGTGTATTTGCAGGTAGCGAAGCAGGTTTACAACTGGGGCACTAGATAGTGCCACTGCAAACAAACAGTAAAGAGTGATATTTCATGGCAACCACGGCAAGCACAGCAGGAAAGCTTGTGAAGGGAATTAAATCCCTGATCAAGGCTCCGGTTAAAAAACCGGCCGCAGCGATGGCAGACCGCGCCACCCCGCTTCTTGATGCACGTAAAGCAGGAAAAGAAGCAACACCAGAAATGCTGCAGCAGGCTGCAAAAGACAACATGTTTTTGCACTTCACCCGACACAGCCCTTACTACACAGCCAAGGGTGAAATTCCAATCATCACCAAGGCAAGTGGTCACCACTTCTGGGATCAGCACGGCAAGAAGTACTTCGACGGTATTTCAAGTTTGTTCTCAGTGAACGCAGGTCACGGCCGCGTTCGTTTGGCTGAGGCTGCAGCAAAGCAGATGAAAGAGTTGGATTACTTTCCGCTCTGGTCACACGCACACAAGCCAGGCATCGAACTTTCTGAGCGCCTGCTTTCATACGCACCAAAGAATTTGTCACGCGTGTTTTTCACTACCGGTGGTGGTGAGGCAAACGAGACTGCCTGGAAGCTAGCAAAGCAATACTTCAAGCTTCAAGGCAAGCCAATGAAGCACAAGGTGCTCACCCGTGCGGTGGCGTACCACGGTACTTCTCACGGTGCTCTTTCACTAACCGGTATTCCATCAATGAAGAAGGCCTTCGAGCCTTTGGTTCCGTCAACCTTCCGCGTGCCTAATACCAACTGGTACCGCGCTCAGGATGATTTTGAAACCGAAGAAGAGTTTGCACTTTGGGCAGCCGACCGCGTTGAAGAAATGATTCTGTTCGAAGACCCAGACACCGTTGCGGCGTTTATCTTTGAGCCGGTTCAGAACTCAGGTGGTTGCTTCACTGCACCAAAGGTTTACTTTGACCGCGTTCGTGAGATCTGTGACAAGTACGACGTTCTAATTGTTGCCGACGAAACCATCGACGGTTTTGGACGCACCGGTTCTATGTTCGCTTCAGGTCTTTACGACTTTGAACCCGATATGTTGGTTTGTGCCAAGGGTATGAGCTCGGCTTACGCCCCTATCGGTGCCCTTTTGGTGGCCGAGAAGCTGTTCGAGCCGTTCAAGCACGGAACCACGATCTTCCCTCACGGTTACACCTACGGTGGTCACCCGGTATCGGCTGCGGTTGCGCTAGAAAACCTAGACATCTTTGATGAAGAAGATCTAGTTGGCAACGTGGCACGCAACCAGGCGGCATTCAAGGCATCGCTAGATTCATTGCGCGACCTGCCTATCGTTGGTGACGTTCGTGGAATTGGTTACTTCTGGGCAATCGAGCTTGTGAAAGACAAGACCACCCGTGAGACCTTCAACGACGCCGAGTCAGAGAAACTGCTTCGCGGAATCCTGTCACAGAAGATGTTCGAAGAGGGTCTGTACTGTCGTTCAGATGACCGTGGCGACCCGGTAGTTCAGTTGGCTCCGCCACTAACCATTGGTCCGGATGAGTTTGACGAGATGACTGCGATTTTGCGCGGCGCTCTTGAGCACGCCTGGAAAGCACTATAGGAGTTCTCCACAACTTAGGGTTCGCATCGAATTCGAACTTCATGGCAGGATAGTTTCCACTCATGAAGAACATTGAATTCGATGCGAACCTTTCGTTTAAGACCAGGATCGGCTGGATCACCGTTTTTTCTCGCGAGCAAAAAATCGTTCAAATAGAAATCATCGGATCGTCAAATAAAGGCCCGTGCGGTAACCGGGTTATTCCAGATCTGGGCAAGTCAAAAGTACTAGCTGAAGCAAAGTCAAGAATTCTGGATTACCTTTCCGGCAAGTCCTCGACGCTAGAGCTTGACTTCGAACACCGGGGCACAGAATTTCAAGAGGCTGTTTGGAAACAAGTTTCTAAAATCAAATTTGGCCGCACCATGACCTACAGTCAGATTGCAGAACAAATTGGCAAACCCGGCGCGGCCAGAGCAGTAGGAACAGCGGTGGGCTCTAATTCCCTACCGCTGCTTGTGCCCTGCCATAGAGTCGTGGCCTCTGGAAACAAGTTGACCGGCTACTTTGCTGGTGAAGGTATTGAAACGCAGCAGCAATTGATTGATCTTGAACGTGCTGGCAAAAAGGCAGCTCGCTCATGATTCAAAAGTATGACGATGGCTTAACTCGCTGCCAGTGGCCAGGAAACGACGAGCTCTACATTGAATACCACGACACTGAATGGGGCGTGCCGCTGAGTGGCGACCAAGAAATGTTTGAACGAATTTGCCTAGAGGGTTTTCAGGCCGGACTTTCTTGGATCACCATCTTGAAGCGCCGCGAGGGATTTCGTAAAGCCTTTAAAAACTTTGACGTCAAGAAGGTCGCCAAATTCACTGATGCAGATGTTGATCGCCTGATGCAGGACGAAGGCATCATCCGAAACCGCGGCAAGATTGAAAGCGCCATCAAGAACGCTCGACTGGTTCTAGAAATGCAAAAAGCCGGTGAATCAATCAGCGATGTGCTTTGGCAGTTTGCTCCCCCTGCAAGCAAGCGCATGCAGCCGGCAAAGTCTTTTGAGTGGATTGCGGTTACCGATGCCTCCACTTCAATAAGCAAGGAGCTTCGTGGTCGCGGTTTTGGTTATGTGGGCCCAACCACCATGTATGCGTTGATGCAATCGATTGGCATGGTGAACGATCACGCCCCTGGATGCTTCAGACGCAAGGAGCTTGGCTAACTTTAGGTATCGTCAGTCGTGATGAGCGTGATTTCTTTGCCGGTCACTTCTAGCTCTAGGCCCACCTTTTTTGCAGCCAATTTTAGGTTTGCAATGGTCTTCGGTTCATTCTTTGCCGTCATTGCTGCCCGCACAAGTTGAC
>CANGJO010000120.1 GCA_947454285.1 Microbacteriaceae bacterium
ATGTTTGGTGCTGCGGAACTTCCGTTTGGCGATTTGATCAGCCGCCCTTCCAACGCAAAGCTAACTACCCCCAAGGGCAAAGGCGCTAAGTAATGAGTAGTACGCCAGATACTCGTGAATACGACATTGCAGTAATTGGCTCTGGTTTTGGTGGGTCAGTTGCGGCATTGCGTCTGACTGAGAAGGGGTATCGGGTCTTGGTGATTGAGGCCGGTGCCCGCTTCGAAGATCATGATTTTGCCAAGAATTCCTTTGATCTGAAGCGATTTCTGTTTTTCCCAAAACTAGGCATGCTTGGCATTCAGCGCATTGACCTGCTCAAGAACGTCTTGGTCATGTCTGGCGCCGGCGTTGGCGGAGGCTCGTTGGTCTACGCGAATACCTTGTATCGCCCACCAGCAGATTTCTTCAAAACCGGGTCCTGGGCTCAGATCGCCGACTGGCAATCGTTGCTGAGCCCGTATTACGACATCGCAGAGAAAATGCTGGGCGTGCAGGTCAATCCATTTTTTAGCCCAGCCGATCTGGTGCTGAAGAAAATTGCAAAAGATCGTGGTGTTGAAGATACGTTCCGAATGGCTCCGGTTGGAATCTATTTTGGCGAAGCCGGCAAGGAAGTTCGTGACCCATACTTTGATGGCAGGGGACCTCGCCGCACCGGATGCACCAATTGCGGTGAGTGCATGACCGGCTGTCGCCACGGAGCAAAAAATACCTTGGTTAAAAATTACTTGTATCTTGCTGAGCAGGCGGGCGCAGAGGTTTGGGATTTAACCACCGTTTCGCATATTCAAAAAAACACCGATGGTGGTTTCACGCTTTCACTAAAGCGAACATCAATTGCCGGTAAAGCAAGACCGGAAATCATTCAGGTGCCACAGGTTATCGTTGCGGCTGGCGCGTTAGGTAGCGCAAAACTTTTGCAGAAATCACGTGACCGCGGTGGCCTGCCTGGGATCAGTCAAAAACTTGGTGAGCTGAGCAGAACCAATTCAGAAAGCCTGCTTGGAGTGGTAGCTAAAAAGAAAGATCACGATTTCACTTTGGGATCTTCGATCACATCATCGGTGTTTCCTGATGCGCACACTCACATTGAACCGGTTCGATATGGCAAGGGCAGTGGGTTCATGGGAATCTTGCAATCGGTGATGGCTTCCGGTGCAAATGGCGAATCGCCAAACTTTGGTCAACTGCTCAGGGTGACATTCAAAAACATTTTGCGATTACCAAATTTCTACAACTTGCGCACCTGGCCAGAGCGAACACTTATTTTGTTGGTTATGCAATCTAGAGACAATTCACTGACCACATATTTGAAACGCAGCAAGATCTTTAGCAAGAAACTTACTTCGCGCCAAGGCTATGGCGAGGTAAACCCAAGTTGGGTTCCGGTAGGTCATGAATTTGCTCGCGACATTGCTGCAGAGATCGGCGGCACCCCGGGAGCTGTGATCGGAGAGCCGTTCGGCATCCCGATGACAGCGCACTTCTTGGGTGGAGCGGTTATTGGTGCTGATTCAAACAGCGGCGTGGTTGATCCGTACCTTCGAGTCTTTGGCGTTGATGGCTTGCACATTTGGGATGGCTCAACGCTTTCGGCAAACCCAGGAGTCAATCCTTCGTTGAGCATCACAGCCCAGGCAGAGTGGGCAGCGGCACACTGGCCTAACAAGGGTGAGGGCGATGCCAGAACACCGCTTGGTTTTAGGTTTGGTTTTGTGAAACCTACGGTGGCTAAATTTCCGGTGTTAAGGCGCGCGCCTCGCGTGCCCGGTTCTCAATCCCAAGCCCCCAGTAGCACGCAGCCACAATAATTGCGCCACCTAGCCAGCCGATGGCATTCATTAGCTCGCCACCCAAAACCACGGCAATCACAACTGCCCAAATAGGCTCTGTTCCTTGCAGCAGGGCCACGCGCGAGGCGCTGGTTTTGCGAATGGCCCACAGCATCACGATGAAGCCATAGACCGTGCTGAACAGCACCAGCGTGCCCATCAAAATCCATTCGCGAACCCCGTAGGTCGCCGCCGCGTGAACGGTACCAATTGGATCAAGCACAAAGAAAAATAGTCCGGCAAAAACCAACTGCATGATCGTGACGTTGGTGGTGTCAACCTTGCGGCCCTTGGTGAACTTGCCGTGAGTAAAGTAGCCCTGCGATACCGTGTGCACCGCGCGCAAAACCGCAGCAACAATCATCAGCGCATCGCCAAGGTTCGGCTGGGTAAAACCGTTGCCACTGATCAAAATTCCAACACCGATAATCGCGCCCACCGCAGAAACATAAAACATACGCGGCATCCAGAACTTGGAAACCAGGCCTTCGATGATTGGGGTGAAAAGAATCGATAGCGAGATGATGAGTCCCGAGTTGGTCGCAGAGGTCAGGTAAACACCGGTGGTCTCAACGGTCATTACCGTGGCCAGGGTTGCCGCGATGCCGAGCGAAGACAGTACTTCAATCTTGGTGAACTTCACCGGCTTGAATGCGCGAATGGCAAACAGAATTGCGCCCGCGATGGTGAAGCGCAGCGCCATCATTCCCCACAGGCTGGCAAAGTGAGTTAGTTCGCGCGACGCAAGGTAGCTTCCGCCCCAAACCATTGCGGCACCAAGAATTGCGATATCAACAGAGCTGAGCCCGCGCTTTGGCTGTGAGACTGCTTGAGACACTATTTGCGCCCCAATTTAGTTTGGCCAAGTTTGATACGGCCCTGGGCAACCGCGGCACCAAGCAACACGATCGCTGCGCCAACCGGTTCGTTCCAACTGATGGTTTCGCCAAGCAACAAGATGCCCAGAATCACACCAACGATTGGCGAAAGGTAGGTAACCGCAGAACCAATCGCGCTGCCCACTTGGGCAAGCAGTTGGTAATACATCACGTAGGCAAGACCGGTGCCAAGAATTCCAAGTGCCAACATTGCGGCAACTGAATTGAACGTAAGTGGGCCAACGATTAGGCCACCAAATAGATAGAACGGCAGCAGGGTAAGTGCCGAGGTTGATACCTGACCAAACACCGCTGCCTCTGGCTTTAGCTTTAGCGGCTCAACGTACTTGCGCAGGAACGGGCTGCCAATTCCGTAGCAAGTAACCGCAAGAATCAATGCGCCAATCGCCAGCGGATCGTTCACGCCAAAGCCGTTCCACACACCAAGCACTACAA
>CANGJO010000121.1 GCA_947454285.1 Microbacteriaceae bacterium
CCAGGTGACGCCAAGAAAATAGTGAAACCAAAAATAGAGCAAATGCAGTGGTGCAGAGTTGAGCGAATACCGCCAGAGCTGTGATCGCCGGATAGGCCGACCAAATTGTGCTCAGTGCCATCCAGGCAAGGACCGCCCACATTGGCCAAGGGATTTCACGAATGGCGGTTATCGGTTGGTTCTTAATAAAAAGTGTCATCGAGGCAGCGAATAGCAGTAAAAGCACAGCGCCCCAGCCATACCAACCAATGCTGTAGCGAACGCTGTCGCCGGCCATCAGAGTGAAGATTCCCAACGAGGCCGTCCAAGTCTTGGAACGGTAGCCCTTTTCGCGCGTATTAAAGACAACGCGAATTGGTCTAGTCAGTGCAGTCATTGCAACTTTCCGGTTTGGGTTGTTCAAGTCTAATATCGGCAAATTTACCTAGGCGAAGTTAGGCTTAGACCCGCTAGATGAAAGGGGACCGGTGTTAGTCAAGATTGCTAACCAACCGCGCAATTATGCGTGGGGGTCGCGCACCTTGATAGCCGATTACTTTGGCCCGGACCTAGTAGCTGCCGCACCTGATCAACCGGCTGCCGAGATTTGGTTTGGCACGCACCCGGGTTCACCGGCGGTATTGACCGAGGCCAAGACTACGACCCTGACCGATCACCTTGGTGGCCACCAGCTTTCTTTCCTGTTGAAAATTCTTGCCGCAGATCAACCACTTTCGATCCAGGCTCATCCAACTCAGGAACAAGCACAGGCGGGATTCGATCGCGAGAATTCGCAGGGCATCGCAATCGGTGCTAGCAACAGAAATTACAAAGACAATCACCACAAGCCGGAAATCATTGTGGCGCTCTCAGACTTCGAGGCGTTGTGTGGATTCAAGCCGATTTCCGAGATTGATCAGTTGCTTGAAGACATGGAAACGCACACCGGTGTTTCCGAGGGATTCCGAGTCATGTCGGCAGCCTGGCGCAAACTGCTGCACCAAGAAAATGGTCTGCAAAAAGTCTTCACCGATATCAGTCACCGCCGCGGCAACCTTGATGGCTTCACCGCAGAGCTAACCACCATGGCCGATTTTGAAGCGCGCTTTGCGGTTGCCGAACGCCTTAACCTTTTATACCCGGGTGATCCGGGCGTCGTGCTATCGCTGTTGATGAACCATGTTTTTCTAGAGCCGGGCCAGGCGCTATTTTTGCCAGCCGGAAACATTCACGCTTACCTACATGGACTTGGGGTAGAGGTGATGGCTGCATCAGACAACGTTTTGCGCGGCGGCCTGACTCCTAAGCACGTTGATGTTGACGACCTTGAACGCGTGGTTGATTTCACCGCCGGGCACGTGCCACTGGTTGAGCCGCGCGATGTTGCGCAGGGTTTGGTGCAGTACCCGTGCAACACCGATGACTTCTTGCTCTATAAAGCAGAGCCAAGCGGCGACCGAATGATGGCAGATCTGCAGTTGGCTGGCGAGGCTGTAATTCTCTGCACAGCGGGCGAAATAGCCCTAAGTAATAGCCTCGAAGAGCGGGTCGTTTTACGCCGCGGTGAGGCAGCTTATATGTCCCAAGATGCGAAGTTTTTCAGCATTTCGGGCAGCGGAACCGCCTTCTTGGCCACTTCGGCCCAGTAATCACCGGCCTCAAGCCTCAGTAAGCCCCTTAGGGTTGGCAAATCTCGACTTGACAGGGACCGAACTACAAGAGTGTAATTACAACCAAGGAATTATCCATAGAATTCCCGTGCGCTGTCGCAAGGGATTTCGGAATAGGGAATGTAGTTATGGACAGTCGTAATCGAGTACCAGAAAACTGGTTTATCGATCCAATTCGACTTGGTGTCGCGGGGGCATACTCGGATCCTGAAAACGATCCTCTTTCATGGCAGGCAGATGCACTTTGTGCACAGACTGATCCAGAAGCTTTCTTCCCTGAAAAGGGTGGCTCTACTCGTGATGCAAAGCGTATTTGTTCTGGTTGCGAAGTTAAGGCTGAATGCCTTGAGTACGCACTTGAGAACGATGAGCGTTTTGGTATCTGGGGTGGCTTGTCAGAGCGCGAGCGTCGCAAGCTTAAGAAGCGCGCTTAATCTCACGGCTTCAAGCCGTTGATCATGAAACCTTCTGTAGTTGCCGTCGTAATCTCACACGATGAGCCGGAGTATTTTTTCCAAACTCTTTCCGCTTTAAAAAAGCAAACGCAAAAAGTTGATCGCATTATTGTGATTGACACTTCCAACACCGATACCTGCGTCACCATCGCACGCGATTCCGTTGTTGATGAAATTCACCAACTGCCTGCCGGCACAACACTGGCGAATTCAATTGCATTCGCCAGCAAGGCAATCGCCGATGCGCAGTGGATCTGGTTGCTGCACGACGACAGTGCTCCGGAACCTGATGCCCTAAAAAATCTTTTGCACGCTGTAGAGCTTTCGCCATCGGTTGCAATCGCTGGTCCAAAACTTGTTGACTGGCAAGACTCAAGAGTGGTCAATCAACTTGGTCTAACCCTTACTCCGCTGGGCGATTTATTTTCAATCGTTAGCGGCGAACTTGATCAATCGCAGCACGATGATGCCGATGACGTAATGGCGGTTGGTACCGCAGCAGCGCTTATCAAGTTTGATGTGCTGAAGCAGCTTGGCGGCTTTGATGTTTCGACACCGGAGCTTGCTGCAGATTTTGATTTCTCAATTCGTGCCCGCATGGCCGGTCACCGCGTTGTAGTTGTACCGCAGGCTCGCGTTGCGCACGCGGCACTGTCGATGTCTGGCAAGCGCCCGCGCGCTTGGTTAGGTACTCATCCAAAGACAGCACTTCGCAGAAGTGCAATTCACCTAAGACTCGCGTTTACTCCACTGCCTGTGGCCTTGTTGTTCTGGTTCTTCTTGCCAGCAATTGGTGTGTTCCGCGCGATTGGTCGAGTGGCAGCCAAGCGCCCAGACCGAATCTGGTCTGAGCTAGCCGCAGCGTTTTGGGGTTACTTCACTTTTGGTGCTCGACTTAGTAGCAGAACGCAAATTGCAAAAACCAGTGTGGTCAAGTTCGCCAAGCTTCGCGGGCTTAGGGCTAGCTGGCAGCAGGTAAGAAATTCCAATCGTGCAGCCCTTGAGCGCGAACAAAGTGAGGCAACGCTCGCGGCCTTCGAACGC
>CANGJO010000122.1 GCA_947454285.1 Microbacteriaceae bacterium
AACCATGTTGGTTGAACCGCCGCCAACCGCAATTGCATCAACCAGCGAGAACTGAGCGGCCTCGTCAATAAAGATGTAGTCAAATTCCTCTAGCAAGATGTAGCTGCTACAGAAGGTCCAGGCGGTACCGCCAATCACATAACCACCGGCCTGCTTTGCGCGCCAGTTCTTCATGACTGAATAACCCGATGGTGTGTTCCACTCGCGAGGTGTGCGATCTTCCTTTTTAGGCTGCTTGGCAATGGCCACGCCAGATACTCCGGCATCGATGCATCCAGCCAGCAAGTTTTCAACCGCAGAGTGCGAGTTTGCAACCACCGCAATCTTTTTGCCCTGTGCAACAAGGTGAGCAATAGTGCGCGAACCAAGGTAGGTCTTGCCAGATCCCGGCGGGCCCTGGATTGCCAAGACGGTTCGGTGCATGCGTTCAACCGCGTTGATCACCGACGGCAAGTAGTCATCACCCTCGACCGGCATCAGTTGGCCATCATCAATCAGCGACGGTTCGCGACGCATCAATAGGTCAAGAGTTGCGTTTCCGGTTGGTGCCTCGAACATTGGCGAGACCCATTCGTTGGCAAGGCCAAGCGCGTTGTCGCGAACCGCATCTTGCTTGCCACCGGCGCGAATAAACAGATCTTCAAAGATTGCATTTGGTTCGTAATTGGCATTGGCAATTGTGGTGGTTCGTGAGAAACCAATTCGGTTTCCTTCTATCCAAACCAGCGTGCCTTTGTCGAGTTCGTTCTGATTGGCGCCATAGCTAAAGCGCACGTAAATAGATGTGCCGGCCTTCAACATCAAGGTCTGACCAGGATCTAGTTCGTAGGTGTAATCAAGAGTGATTTTGACGGTTGGGTTTAGGTGCATGCCGTCAAAGCCACTGGCCTCACGCACGCAACCACTAACTACCAGCGCCTTGCGATCGGCGTGCAGGGTTTCGTCTACTGCCTCACGGCGTAGGTAGCGTTCACGAAAAGTAATAACTTCTTCGCGCTTGTAATAAAGCACCGAGTGCATGAGTGCTTGCCAGATCTTGGCACGATAATCGGCATGGGTGTTTTCACCCCAGCGCCAATCTGCGATTGCCTTTGCCATGTGATCTGTGGCGCGCTGCAGTTCAGCTAGTTCGCGCTCGGCCTTGTTGGTTGCGCTGTCTTGGTCTTCTGGGTCAGCGGCCCATTCAGCTTTTTTTCTATCTACCGCCTGGCGGAACTCGCTGTACTTGGCGTGAGCCCCGGGCATCGACGATAGCCATTCGTAAAGCGCCAGTGTAGAGACGCAGTCGTCGTCGTTGTAGTCGGCAATGGTCTGCAGTACGCGCTTGGCCTCGGCCGGGTCTTGCTCTGTTAGCTGGCGATAGTAGTCGTACTCTTCAATGCTTGAGCCGGCATCAACAACTGTGCTCTTGCGGCCAAACTCGTAAAACGCTTCTAGCTTTTTGATTGAGTAACTTGGCTGGCTAACCATGATGGAACCCTTGACCACTTTATAAAGGTCAATCATTTTGCCTTGGCCAATCAGCCAGTCAACCTCTGCCTCCATCACGCCGTGACGCGTAGCCAACTTATTCAGCGCTGTCACCTCGTAAGGGGCGTAGTGATAAACGTGTGCGGTTGGGTCTTCCTGCAGCTTGTCGTAGGCAAACTTTACGAAGTCGGCAAAGGCAACGGCCTCTTGCTTGCGATCGTGCGCCCAAAACTCGTGGAACTTTTTATCACGCGTGATTGCGCCAAACAAATACTCCAGCCCGCCCTTTTCCTCAAAGTAAGGGAAGCCCTCCATATCAAAGAAAATGTCATTTGGCGAAGCTGGCGGAAGCACACCGATTTCAGGATCATCGATCACTACGTAGGAGTGCTTACCGGTTTCACGGAAACCGGTTTGCAGCTTGGCTTGCTTGCGAAGTTTGTCGAAACTGCCCGGCACAAAGTCGCTTGGGCGTTGATCGTCGGTTGCGGAAGCAAGCGACGCCATCGTGGTGATGCCGGCGCGCTTTAGTTTTTCAATCTGTGACTTATTGATGCCGGCAATCTGCACCAGGTGATCAATCTCTTTACGGTTGTGTTCGCAAAGGTCTGGGTACTCGCAAATAACACAGGTGCTCTGCACGTCACAGTGAAGTGAAAGGTGCTTTAGCTCAAAGTCACTTAGTTCACCGGCGGCCACCTGCTCAAAGGCGGCCTCTAGGTAAGAGCGCGCCTGGCGCATTGCCGGAACGATCTCGCCCTCTTCAAAAAGTTCAATGGTGCGCGAACCAAGGATTAGACCGTGCATGGCATCCGCCTTGAGGCCGAGTGAATCAAGCGCCTCAACATACAGCGCTACCTGCAATAAGTAGTGCGGCTTGGCCGAGCTAGCCAGCTTGGCATCCCAGGCAATATAACCGGCCACCCCAACACGCTCTTTAGAAGGTTTGGCCATCAACTTGCCCTTAACGAATTCAAGATCGTAATCGCCGCGAACTAGAAAGTCTGGGCGACCGGTGAATTCGGCAAGACCTGATCGGTGTCGTAGCGCACCCTGATAAATAACTGGAACACCTGCGTGCATCAGCGCCACGGTCTCGGCAAAAGTGTCTTTGCCTTCGGGGCGTTTGAAGTCGCCGTCGCCAAGCGAGGCACGAAGCTCATCCTCGATCTCGGCCTCGAACTTGTCGCCGTAAGCCATGGCCAAGGTCTTGCCCTCGAGCGCATAGGGTTCAACCAATTCGCGAACACCAGGCATATCAAGTTCTTTGGCAATCGCCAACTTGATGCAGTGATCACAGGTTGAGGCTCGCATTAGGTCGCGAGTGTTGAAGGCCCAAATATTTTGGGTGCCGTCAGATTTATTTAAATCGTTTTCTTTTAATTTATACATGCGGATCTCTCCAAGATTTTGTTAGAGCTGGTCGCCCAGCTGTTTTCTTTGTAAGCAGATTCTCGCATGAGCCACTGACATTTAAGCCGGTGGCAGGTATCGGTGTTGAAAACTAAAGGTTGGCCAACACGGCTTCTAGATCAGCCTTGGTTGGCGGCTCGGCGCCGGCGCGCTCACAGGTGATTGAGGCGGCGATTCCGGCGGTCCAA
>CANGJO010000123.1 GCA_947454285.1 Microbacteriaceae bacterium
TACAACTCAAACCCTGAAGGCACCGGAAAGATTCTGATCGCCAAGCGCCCAGTTGGACCGGCATTTGCAATTACTCCATGGAACTTCCCGTTGGCAATGGCAACAAGAAAGATTGGTCCGGCGCTGGCCGCCGGTTGCACCATTGTGGTAAAGCCAGCAGAGCTAACTCCGCTGACCACTCTTTTGTTGGTCAAGACTTTCGAAGAGGCTGGAGTTCCCGCCGGTGTTATCAACGTAATTACAACCTCAACTTCTTCGGCTACCTCTGGTCCGCTGATTGCAGATCACCGTTTGCGCAAGATTACTTTTACCGGTTCAACAACCGTTGGTCGCAAATTGATTCAGCAGGCATCAGAGCGCGTGCTGCGTACCTCTATGGAACTGGGTGGCAATGCACCGTTCCTAGTGTTCGAAGATGCCGATGTTGATGCAGCAGTTGCCGGTGCAATGTTGGCCAAGATGCGCAACATTGGTCAGGCTTGTACCGCGGCTAACCGCTTCATCGTGCACGAATCGGTTGCCGAGGAATTTGGTAGCAAGTTCGCAGCGAAGATGGGTGAGCTCAAGCTTGGTCGCGGTGTTGCTGAAGGCACCACTTGTGGCCCGGTTATTAACCAGGATGCCCAAGACAACATGGAGCGACTAGTTGCGGCAACTGTCAGCGAGGGCGGAAACGTGCTGGTTGGTGGTGAGTCACTTGAGGGTGATGGTTACTTCTTTAAGCCAACCGTGCTCGACAATGTTTCCGCAGATTCCACAATTTGGAAAGAAGAGATCTTTGGCCCTATCGCTCCTATCGTTCGCTTTAAGAACGAGGAAGATGCCGTTCGCCTAGCCAACGACACTGAATACGGTTTGGTTTCATATGCCTACACCAACGATGCAAAACGTCAGTTGCGATTGGTTGAGACTCTAGACACCGGTATGACCGGCATCAACTCTGGATTGGTTTCTAACGCTGCGGCACCATTCGGTGGCACCAAGGCTTCGGGAATGGGTCGTGAAGGTGGAGCCGAAGGAATCGATGAGTACCTAGAGGTTAAGTACGCGTTTATTCCAGACCCATTTGCCTAACTAGGCTGGGCTTATGCCGCTGAATTTCACTGATGTCAGCACGGGGGATCGTATTGGTTCAACCGTGCTGGCTAGAAACATCTTGCTTGCGGCTACCAGCGAAATAGACGCAGATCTGAATAAGAAAATCCAGCGGGTCAAAAATTGGCGCAAGGACTACCTAGGTATCTACCGGGCGCTTGCTAAGACCGAGTTCTACCAAGAGCAAAATGGTTTGGAAATCGCACGAGTTGGCCTGGATCAACTGGCCAAGGCAATTCGTGACGACCAAGGTCGCGACCTAAATCAAATCGTCGAAGCCGGTTGGGTTGGCGATGCCCAAGTTGAGACTTTTATCGTGAGTGGCATTGGGCCGGCGCAGCCGTTATCGGTGGCTGGAATTTCATCACTTACCGATGCCGCACAAATTTGGTCGCACGAGCACCTTGCCGAGCCGGGTCTAGTTGGTGCCTTCAAATTTTTAGATACCCACAAAAAATTGCCAATCGCAATGGACTTATTGATCGCGCTTGCCGGTGGAGCCGAGTACGCACCAACTAAAAATTGGTTGACCGTTGGTGGCACCGTTGCAGTGGTGGCACGCAACAATCCAGCGCGATGGCTGGAACTCATTACTCACGCTCGCAGCAGTGGCGGAACACTGCTTGTTCCGGTCTTGAAAAAAAGAGTTCCCGAGAGTGCGATCTCACTCACCGATGAAGCAATCGCTCAAAACGCCGGCTTGGACATTTGTGAAGATTCCGAGGCGCTTTCGGGTTGGGTTGCTGCGCTCTCAATGACGCGAAAAGAACGAATTGTGCTTGGTCAGTATGCGTATGCCCCTGGTGCAAAACATATTCTTGTGCAGGCAGTTCAAGATGCGTTGGCGGCAAAGGTCTGCGACAAGTTGCCGGCAAATCGCGTGGCACTTGCCTGGCTGGCCACACCAACCGATTCAACCGCGGTTCCTGCTGAGGTGTTGCAAGATTCGCTAACCAGGTATGCGTCACGCACGCCGGCAATCAAGTTGCGTGATTTTGTGCTTGGCATGCGCAAGACCAAGGGCGAATTTTTTGAAACAAGATTCGGTGAAAATCTTGCGCTGATTGACCCAACCTCAACTTTGCAAGGATCAAGCTACGCGCTGGCTAAACGATCACAGCGCTGGCGTGCCTACCTGGCCAATAGTCAGGGCATCAAAGTTTCTTACGCAATCGCTCCGCCTGCGAAAACAGCATCGGTGTTTAGTTTCCGGGTGCTTAGAGCTACCTTCCGCGGGGCGCCAACCTTTGGGGTTCAGGCCTTTGCCGTAGCCGATGCGAACGTGGCTTCAACCGCCCTGCTGATAAGGGACCTACATGGCCCAATGCAAGCCCGCGGTTCAACCGCCTTGCACACAGAGACCGCAATTCACGGTGGGCTTTGGCGAATGATTTACCTGCCTAAATCGGTGTGGAATAAGGCCACCGTGATTGGCTGGCGTGCACTTCTGCTGGCAGACTAGAGGCTATGGGTAAAGAAAAGCCAAAAGCTAAACAAAAAAATTATGTACTTCTTACTGGTCGTGATGACTCAGAGTTTTGCCAGCGTGTATCCGACCGCATCGATGACGGCTATGAACTTTACGGATCGCCGTCAATAACCTTCAATATTTTTAGGCGCCACCCAATTGTTGCTCAGGCTTTGGTTCTAAAAAAGAAGCCAACTCGCAAAACCACAAAAAAGTAGTCGCAGTATGCCAATCAATATCGTCACGCCGCTGGCCGAGCTAAAGAAGCGATCGAGTTCAAAGTGGCGCCGCTTTGCGCCAGACGTCCTACCAATGCACGTTGCTGAGATGGACTACGACATTGCCGACAGCATCAAGGCTTTGCTGTCTGAAAAAATTGCGAATTCTGATCTTGGTTACACCGGCCCGGTGCCGGAGGTTGCCGAGGGTTTTGTGAAATTTGCAGCAGCGCGTTGGGGTTGGCAGGTGGATGCCAA
>CANGJO010000124.1 GCA_947454285.1 Microbacteriaceae bacterium
TCAAAGTCGATGTCCAAGTCATCTAGCTCGGCGGCACTGCCCAGGCGATATGCATCAACATGAACCAAAACTGTTTCGCCAAGTTCTGGTCGTTTGCCAACAAGCTTGTGGGTGCGGGCAATCACAAAGGTTGGGCTTGATACGTTTCCGATTGCACCAAGCGCCTCGCCAATTCCGCGGGTCAGTGTGGTCTTTCCGGCACCAAGCGGGCCGGTAAGCAGCACTAGGTCGCCAGCCTTGAAAGTTGCGCCAAGGGCCAGCCCCAAATCGTGCATTGCCTCTGGAGTTTCAATGGTGTGCTTGGCCAGAACTGTGGCCACTTAGTTGCCCCCGGTTGAATCAAGGCCTAGGTAGCTGCGACGGAAGCGTCCGCCCATGCGCGTGACGATCTCATAGTTAATGGTGTCGCAAGCAGCGGCCAGGTCGTCAGCAGATGGCACACCAGCAGCTGGATCACCAAAGATCGTAACCAGATCGCCGGCAACCACGTTGTCGTTGCCAACATCAAGCACAAACTGATCCATGGCCACACGACTGTTTACCGCGTAAATCTTGTCGTTAATTGAAACCTTTGCCTTGCCAGTTGCGTTGCGCGGCAGGCCCTCGGCATAACCAACCGGAACCAGCGCAAGGGTTGTCTCGGCAGCGGTGCGGTGCAAGTATCCGTAGCTAACACCCTCGCCCTCAGCAACGCGCTTGGTCTGAGTTACGTGAGCAATCGCGGTCATCGCCGGAATCAAGCCAAAATCAGCAGCGGTGTTCTCGACGAATGGTGACAGACCGTAAAGTGCAACACCAATGCGCACCATCTCGTAGTGAGCTTGTGGGTAACGCAACAGACCGTCGCTTGCGACTAGGTGACGAAGTTCAAAATCAATGTCGGCAGATTTTGCCTCGGCACAAGCTGCCTCAAAGCGAGCAATCTGCTTTAGGTCATCGGCTTCGCTAGTGCAAGAGAGGTGGCTGAAAATTGCAACTACCTGAATGAAGCCTTCGGCAACAAGTTCGTGAGCCTTTTTCAAAACGTTCGGCCACTCGGCTTCACTTGCACCATTGCGGCCAAGACCGGTGTCCACCTTCAAGTGCACGCGGGCAACGCGGCGAAGTTGCTGTGCGGCATTGGCAATGCGAGCAAGCTGATCGGTGTTGGCAACACCAAGTTCAATTCCAGCGTCAACTGAGCGAACAAAAGTTTCGTCGGCCGCGTGCAACCAAGCCAGAATCGGAAGATCAATGCCAGCGGCACGAAGTGTTAGTGCCTCATCAACATCGGCTACACCAAGGTAGTCGGCACCGGCTGCTTCAAGTTTTTTTGCCACCGGAATTATTCCGTGGCCGTAGGCATCTGCCTTTACAACGGCAAGAGCAAGTGCGCCATTGGTTTTGGCACGCATGGTCTGCAGGTTCTTGGCAATCGCGTCAAGGTCAATGATTAGTTCTCTCACTGAGGCTCCCCTTCTGCGATTACGAATGCAATGGCCACATCACCATCGTGCGAAATAGACACGTGTAATTTTCTCACGCCAGCACGAAGTGCCAACTTGGCGGTCTCGCCGTGCAGCCAGATCACCGGCTTGCCACTGGATTCCTTGCCAACCTCAATGCCGTGCCACTCAATGCCTGGCTCGCCACCAAGGGCCTTGATTACCGCTTCCTTGGCGGCAAAACGGCCGGCCAGGGTTTGAATGCTGGCTTCGGCGCCGTCGTTCACAGTCTCAATGTCTAGGAACAGGCGGTCTTTTAGACGTGGGGTTTCAGTCAGCTTTGATTCAAAGCGGCTGAGCGAAACGGTGTCGACACCAGTACCCAGAATCATCATTCGACAGCCTTATTCAACGGTGACGGATTTCGCCAGGTTGCGCGGCTGATCAACATCAAGCCCCTTGGCGCTTGAAAGCTCCAACGCAAATACCTGAAGCGGAATCACGGTAAGGATTGAAGAGAAAATGTTTTCGCACTGCGGCACGTAAATAACGTGCTCGGCAAAGTTGGCTACTTCTTTATCGCCCTCTTCGGCAACCGCAATCACCTTGGCACCACGTGCACGAATTTCTTGGATGTTTGAAATCACTTTTGGGTGCAGGCTGTCGGCTTCGCGCGGGCTTGGCACAATCACAATTACCGGCTGACCTTCTTCGATCAACGCAATCGGACCGTGCTTCAACTCACCGGCAGCAAATCCCTCGGCGTGAATGTAGGCCAGTTCCTTAAGCTTCAGCGCACCTTCCATGGCAACCGGGAAGCCCACATTGCGACCAAGGAACAACACCGATTTTGCACTCGCCATTTCTTTACCAAGCGCACGAACGTCGTCAAGACGCTCCAACACCTGAGTAACGCGAGCCGGCATCTTCAAAAGTTCTTTACCAAGATTGCGCAAAACCTTTTGCTCGGTTGCTTCGCGACCGCTAGCCAAGAACAAAGCCAACAAGTAACCGGCGGTGATCTGCGCAACCAGCGCCTTGGTAGAGGCAACCGCAACCTCAGGACCAGCGTGGGTGTAAATCACAGCGTCTGATTCGCGAGCAAGGGTTGCACCCTGGGTGTTACAGATTGCAAGAACCTTGGCGCCCTGTTCCTTGGCATAACGAGTAGCCATCAGAGTGTCCATGGTTTCACCAGACTGCGAAACCGCAACGATCAAAGTGTTCTGGGTGATGATTGGATCGCGGTAACGGAATTCATGTGACAACTCAACCTGCACCGGAATGCGCGCAAACTTTTCAATCGCATACTTGGCAACATCGCACGCGTAACTTGCAGTGCCACAGGCAACCATGATGATGCGGTCAATGTTCTTGATGTCTGCTGCAGACAAACCGTCGATCTCGCTCAAGCGAACAGAACCATCAGATGCCAAGCGACCCATGAGGGTGTCGGCTACTGCCTGAGGTTGATCGGCAATCTCTTTAGCCATGAAAGATGACCAGCCACCCTTTGATGCGGCAGAGGCGTCCCAGCTAACTTCAAACTCAACCGGAGTGACCGGTGCGCCATCAAAGGTGCGAACCTCAACTGAGCCAGCACGCA
>CANGJO010000125.1 GCA_947454285.1 Microbacteriaceae bacterium
CGTGAACCGGCAGAGATTCCTGTTATCGCACGGCTAACAATTGCTGGGGTGTTTGGCATTGCACGAACCACACCTACGTCTTCAGGAAGCACTGCCTCCATCGCGGCGGTTGTCACGCCGGCAGCAACAGAAATTACCAGTGCGTTGTCATCGAGTGAGTCGGCGATATCGACCAAGACCTCAGTCACATACGCAGGCTTCACGCCAATCAAAACTACGTTTGCTCCGGCAACTGCCATTTGGTTTGCGTCGTCGCCGTTTTCCATTGCAAATGAAAGCACACCAAGTTCGTCGGTCAGGCGCTCGGCGCTGGCGGTTGACTTGGTGCTCACCGATACGTTGTCTGGGCTGAAACCAGACTTCAGTAGGCCGCTCAAAATTGCGCCACCCATTGATCCGGTACCGATGATTGCAATGCGCTTGATGTTCACCCGTTCAGTTTACGGTCAGCAGCTCGGCAACGGCCCGCGCACCTGTTGAGAGGCGTATCGGTGTCCTTAGTCCTTGGTAGTTTTGACCTATGGCTGTTGCAAAAAGTACCTTCACCTGCACCGATTGCGGTTGGACCACCCCTAAGTGGGTTGGTCGCTGCGGCGAATGCCAGGCCTGGGACACCATGCAAGAGGGCAAGGCCGGTGGCGGGCGCGGGCTTGGTACCGTGCGCCAAATTAAGCCGGTGGCCATTGTGAGTTCTTCTGCTGCAAAACCAATCACCGATATTTCGACCGAGCGCGTAGCCGCTTGGTCAACTCAAGTTGGCGAGTTTGATCGTGTGCTTGGTGGCGGGCTGGTTCCTGGTGCCGTGGTGCTGCTATCTGGTGAGCCTGGTGTGGGTAAGAGCACGCTGCTTCTTGAGGTTGCTGCCAACACCGCCAAGTCGGGCAAAACAGTTTTGTATGTTTCGGGTGAGGAATCGGTAGGGCAGATTCGTCTGCGTGCCGAGCGCACCGGTGCAATGAACGACAACCTGTTTATTGCCTCCGAGACTGACCTTTCTACCGTGCTTGGTCAGATTGATGCGGTTTCTCCAGAGCTTCTAGTTGTTGACTCTGTGCAGACCATTGCCGCCGCCGAGATCGATGGCGCGGCCGGAATGCCTTCGCAAATTCGTGAGGTTGCCGCCAACCTGATTCGCGTTGCCAAGGAACGCGCGCTGCCGGTAATTCTGGTTGGTCACGTGACCAAAGATGGAAACATCGCGGGCCCACGCGCACTCGAGCACCTGGTTGATGTGGTTTGCCACTTCGAGGGCGATCGTCAAACTTCGTTGCGTTTTGTGCGAAGCATGAAAAACCGATTTGGGCCAACCGATGAAGTTGGCTGCTTCGAGATGACCGGCGAGGGAATCAATGAGGTGCCAGATCCGTCAGGCATGTTCTTATCGCGCGGCGATGCTCCGGTATCGGGAACCTGCGTAACCGTAACCGTTGAAGGTAAGCGCCCTTTGATCGCCGAGGTTCAGGCGCTAGTGGTTAAGTCCTCTACCCCGCAGCCACGTCGTGTGACTAACGGCGTTGATTCTGCTCGCGTTGCCATGTTGCTAGCGGTGCTTGAGCGTCGTGCGGGTTTGCGCTTGAGCGACATGGATGTTTACGTTTCAACGGTTGGTGGCGTAAAACTTACTGAGCCAGCTTCAGACCTTGCGATTGCACTTGCGATTGCGTCTGCGGTTCAAGACAAACCAATTGCACACAACCTGGTTGCCTTTGGTGAAATATCACTTGCCGGTGAAATCCGAAAGGTTTCTAACGGCAAGGTTCGCTCGAGCGAGGCAACCCGCTTGGGATTTGTGCGCAGCGTTGATTCGAGTGTTGGTGACCTAAAGGCCGCTTTGGCCTTAGGTCTTAACTGGTAAACGAGTGGGTCTCTAATTTTCACTTGGAAAATTTGAAAAATGGACTAGTTCAGGACGAACTGCGAGGTCTCCTTAGAAACCGCTCCGCCAACTTCAACGCTTAGGTGATACGAAGCACCGCCAGCCTTAACCGGAGTTTGATCCGCGCCACACCCGGTTGAAGAAGACTTCACTCGGTACCAGTCACTCATTGCGCTGGCCATTGGTTCGTTTGGCTTCAGGGTAACCTGCTCATCCAACAAGCCCGTACGGTCACAATTCTCGGAAGTCCAAATAGTTTCGCTTCCACTGGTCACACGCAAGTATGTTGACTTAGCGCCAACATCAAAGGTGCAATCCATTGATCCGGTGTTGGTGATCTTGTAACCAAAGAATGGATTTATGCCGGCATCAAAAGCTGACTGTGGGTTTCCGTTGGCATCGGCAACAATTGCCTCAATTGAAATCGCTCCAGGGGCACAGGCCGCAATGGCCGAAGTGCCTCCCGCCTGGGAACCACTATCGGTGTTGCCACCAACGATTCCTTGAACCAAGCTCACGGCACCTGCCACCAGGCTCCAGACAATCGCCACCAGAGCTGCCAACACAACCAACGCAATAATGCGGCGGCGTAGGTATACAGACTTGTTGCCCTTACTTCTGGGTGCAACTGGGCGCTGGCGGTTTCGTGGATCGTGACGCGATGAACTCATAAAAATAGAGTATCCAGCGAAGGTTCTAAAGAGTCTTAAGCATGCGAGTGTTGCCCAGGGTGTTCTGCTTCACTCGAGCAAGATCCAGGAACTCGGCAACACCGTCGTCGTGCGAGCGAACCATCTGCTCAAAAGTTGATTCGTCAACCGGCACATCAGAAATCTCTGCGAAGCCGTGCTTGCCAAAGAACTGGGTCTCAAAGGTCAAGCAAAATACTCGCTTGATTCCAACCGATTCCGCCTTGGCCAACAGTGCCTCTAGAACAGCGTGACCAACACCGGTTCCGCGAAGTGCCTCGCTAACCACCATTGAACGAACCTCGGCAAGGTCTTCCCACATCACGTGCAACGCACCTGCACCAACTACGGCGCCAGACTCGTCAACAGCAACCAGGAATTCCGGAACGGCCTCGTAAAGGGTTACCAGCTCGTGACCCAGCAAAACCTTAGAGCCCTCTAGCTGCTGTCGCATGGCCTGAA
>CANGJO010000126.1 GCA_947454285.1 Microbacteriaceae bacterium
ACGCACTGTGTTGGCTGCCTTGTTGTTCAAACGCAAACCACCAAGTGACTTGGTACCAACCACGTTGCCCACCCAAGTTGCAGTGGCAACCTTGGTTGAGAAACCTGTCATCCAGGTGTGCACACCGGAGTCGGTGGTTCCAGTCTTACCGGCCAGGGGAGTGCCATCTCCGGTTGCAGAAGCTCCACCGGTACCGCCAGAAATTACTCGCTGCATTGCGTAGGTCATGCCCGCAGCAACTTCGGGTGAAACCGCAACAGAACAGTCACTGGTTGGCACTTTAAGTTCTGACTTGGTGTTTCGAACGATCACCTTGTCGATTGCTATCGGGGTACAGAAGACACCCTTGTTTGCGATACCTGCCATTGCGGCGGCCATGGTTAGCGGTGCAATTTCGTTTACACCCAACACCGATGCCGGGATGTATTGCAACTCAGTGCCGTCCGCGCGGTGAACGCCAAAGCGCATTGCGGTGTCGCGTATGTCACAAAGATCAAGTTGCGAAGCCATGTTTACGTAGCCCGTGTTAACAGACATAGCGGTGGCCTGGACAACGGTTAAGTCTTCCGGTTCTTTGGTGATGTTGTTCGGGGCCCAGGTGCCGCCGATGCCACCGCATCGAGCTGAAAATTCGCTGGCCTGCCATTCTTTTACTCGGCCATCAACGTGGTCGCCAAGACGGAAGCCGTTGGTCAACCACTGCGCCAAAGTGAAGACCTTGTAGGTGGAACCGGTTTGGAAACCTGATGAGCCTCCGTATTCGCGGTCGGTCGCGTAGTTCACAGAGGTGTGACCAAGTTCGTCGCTTTGGGTTTGGTCGTAAATTCTGTTCTGAGCAATCTGCAGAATTCGACCGGTGCCAACTTCAACCGATGCACTGGCCGAACCAATCTGACTTGGATCAGTAGGCGGTGCCCAGGTGAACTCTGCCTTGTGGGCAGCGGCCTGAATGTCCATATCCATGGTGCTGTAAATTTCTAGACCACCGCGGCGAAGAAGGTTCTCGCGGTCTTCCGGAGTTGGCCCAAATTCTGAGTTGTTTCGAATTGTCCAAACTACAAAGTCGCAGAAGAAAGCAGCTGTTTCTGTTCCTTCACAACCTGAAGGAGTGTGAGTGATCTTGGTGACGATCGGGGTGTTCTTTGCCTCGCTGGCCTGCTGACCGGTGATGTAGCCTTCAGCTTCCATGTTGTCGATTACGTAGTCACGGCGGCCCTTGGCACGGTCTAGGTTTGCAGGCTCATCTGGCTTGTAGTCGTTTGGCGACTTAAGCATTCCGGCCAGCAATGCCGCTTCAGGAATGTCCAACTGAGCGGCAGTCTTACCAAAGTAGTAATTAGCAGCGGCTTCGATTCCGTTGATCTGGTTACCGAAGAAAGAGAGATTTAGGTATCCGGCAAGAATTTCTTGCTTGGTAGCAACACCTTCAAGTGCAATCGCCAATCGGATTTCGCGAAGCTTGCGATCAATACCGCCAAAGCCACCTTGAGTAGCTGCCGCTATTCCTTCCTTGTCGCCAGCCAAATTGGCCGCCTCAACTAGGGAGTTCTTTACGTACTGCATGGTGATGGTTGAACCACCAGGACCGTTGCCCAAGGTTGCCGCACTTGTAACGGTTGCTCTAACTAGTGAAAGCCAGTCCACACCGCCGTGCTCAAAGAAGCGCGGGTCCTCAGTAGCAACTACGGCGTTTCTGATGTTTGGAGACATCTCGTTGTAATCAATCGAGATGCGGTTTTCGTGGTAAAACTGGGCTACTTCAACCGGCTGGCCATCTTTGGTGGCGTAAAGGGTCGATGACTGCGAGGCGTTTATCGGTTTGATGTAATCAGGCAGGTTTTCGAAGATTGTGATGCCGGCTGAGGCAGCAATACCGCTTACTAGGGCTGTTGGGGCCAATAGGGCAACGCCCAAAAGACCCGCCAGGGCTGAGAAACCGGTGAATTTAAGGAAGCCTTTGGCGAAACTTTCAGGCTTGTGCTGTGAACCAGACATAAACTCTAGGTTACCTGACAACTTCTGAGAGGAATCTGTAAATGTTGAAGTGGGAGTACATAACAACCCCTTTGTTACTGCACCGCGAGACCGCAATTTTGAACAATTGGGGCTCAGAAGGCTGGGAATTGGTCCAAATCGTGGCCGGCCCTGAGGGCGGCATGATTGCCTTCTTCAAGCGCCCAATCAAGGACGCCTAAATATGAGCAAGATTGAGCAAAAACTAGCCGAGCTTGGCTTTCCGCTGCCGACAGTGGCAAAACCAGTGGCCGCCTACGTGCCATCCGTGGTGACCGGCAATTTGTGCTTCACCTCTGGTCAGCTGCCTTTCGTTGATGGCGCCCTGCCTCAGGTGGGCAAGGTTGGCCGCGATGTCACCGCAGAAGACGCCAAGGATTTGGCTCGTTTGTGTGCCCTGAATGCGCTCGCCGCATTGAAGTTGGCGATTGGCGATCTTGACCGCGTGACCCGCATCGTGAAGGTGGTTGGTTTCGTTTCAGTGGTACCAGAATTCACCGCAATTCCAGGCGTAATTAACGGCGCCAGCGAATTCTTGGGTGAGGTATTCGGCGAGGTTGGTTCACACGCACGAAGTGCCGTTGGTGTGCCGGCCCTGCCACTGGATTCAGCGGTTGAACTAGAGATCATTGCTGAGTTCAAATAGCACCGATATTTAAAGCGAAATGCCAGCACAGAGAGAGCGTGCTGGCATTTCGCTTTTATCTTAGTGAAACTTAGTCGGATGCCCCACCAGCAATTTTTCCGCTGATGATATCCATCACAGAGGTATCGGCAAGCGTGGTTACGTCACCAACCGGACGGTCTTCGGCAACATCGCGAAGCAAGCGGCGCATGATTTTTCCGGAACGAGTCTTGGGAAGTTCGGCAACCACCATGATGGTGCGCGGACGCGCTATTGGACCAATTTCTTTTGAAACGTGATCGCGCAAAATCTTGCTGACGTCTGCATCTGAACCTGCAGCCTTGAGTTGGTCTTGACGCAAAATCACAAACGCAACAACAGCTTGACC